>NZ_JBEXVD010000023.1:0-138346 GCF_040638655.1 Streptomyces sp. NPDC005963
CAGGGGGGACCCTGTGGGAGAGTAGGACGCCGCCGAACAATTATTGCGAGATGGGCCCTGTACCGTGACGGTACAGGGCCCATTTTGCGTTTCACACGTATTTTCCCTGTGCTGGTGACAGTCACCATGGGGTTTTATGGCGGGTGGGGGACTGGCCTGGTTGTGTGGTGGATCTTGAGTGCAGTCCTGAGCGGACTCTAGAGCCGGCCAGGGCTCCGTCACCGTACTGGCAGTCTTGCGGTCGGGGCACACGGGAGCTCCGGGTCGCCGCACTCTCATGACCTCGGGAACCGTGAAGCTACTGGGGGAGTGGCTCCGGCCAGCGGGCACGAGCCTGTTCGGCTGAGCGAAGCAGGACCAAGGTGATCAGCCCCTGTTCCTCTCCTCGCGCCAGGAGCGCCGGGAGTTGGGGGACGGGAGCCACGGCCGCGACATCGTCGAAGACCAGGGTCATTGGTGGGTCGAGCCGGCCGGCGGATGACCGTGCGGCCATGCGGCGGCCGTGCTCGACCACGTGTGAGGCCAGTGCTGTGAGCAGTGGCATCGCTCCTGGATCGGAGCGGGGGTCTTCGATGGGCTCCCCCACCAGATACAGGGTTCCCCCCTCGTCGATGAATGATTCCAAGGCGAGCGAATCACTTCGGTTGGGTGTGCATGCCTCACGGATGTGGACCGACGACAGTGCGGAGAGCGCACGGCCCGTCAGTTGCCGGGCGATGTCGCGACGTTCCGGATGAGCGGTGAGCGCCGATTCCAGGAGCCCCGCCTGGCCCGCCGCAGCCTTGGGATGCGTACGGAGGATCCGTACCGCCTCCTGGGTGTTGCCGCCCTGGGCCCAGCGGTGGACCTGTTTGAACGGACGGCTGTCGATCACGGCTGCGTGGAGCCAGCAGCGCAGAAGGGTTTCCGCGGTGTCGGCCATGGCCGTGTCGAGCAGGGCACGGGGACGTACGGGGGCCAGGAGTGCGGTGGCGCGCGCCGCGGCGGTATCGGGGTTGTCGCAGCCGGCGAGGGGAGACCAGTGGAGACGGGCCGGGGTGTCGCAGAGATGCCCGGGGTCATAGACGTGCACGGGTCCCAGCTTGGAACGTGCGTCCTTGGTGTCCGCCCACACGGTGGGGTCGGAGGTGATGACGAGTGCCGGACCTGCTGACTCCAGGACGGCCTGCACTGCGGTGGGGCGCCGGGTCCCGGCATCTCCGTAGAGCAACCGTGGAATGCGGGGCGTCGGTACCGGGAGCGATGCGAACGCTGGGGCGGCGCTGACGGGAGTCGTGGCGGCCGTGGGATGTTCGACCGGGCTCGGGTTCGGCTCCGGTGCGGCGGGGGCTTGGGCTGGGGCGGGGGTCGGTGGGCCGTAAGGGTCCCAGACGCCGAGGGCCGGGCCCTGGTCGGACTCCGGCTCCGACCTCGCGTCGACCGTCTTCTGCTGGTTCGAACCGGCCGTCTGGACGGGCTGTCCGTTGCGTCGCGCTGTCCGTACCGACTTCCAACGGGCCAGGGTGCCCACGGCGAAGATCGCCAGGACCCCCAGCACCATCAGCTGGCCGATCAGGAGGCCCCAGAACAGCCCGTACCCCGAGAGTTCATTGGGAGGGGTGGCGGGCCAGGCGGCGGCGAGGTCCTGAGGGGCGGAGATCAGGGAACGCAGCGCCTGCGGAGTGTTCTTGAACGTCACTCCGGTCGGCCAGGCGCCATGGGCGAGGAGGCCGGCGAGGCCGGTCGCCGTCCACGCCACCACCAGTGATCCGAAGAGAACGCCGAGCAGGCCCATCAGGAGACCGTCGGGGACTCCACCGGTCCGTTGGGGCTGCTCGTGCGCTCTCATCTCACTCCTTCACCTCGGGCACCGCATCACGCAACGGTCGACTCGGAGGATTCGGTCGCGCCGTTGAGACGTTGTTGTTCGATGCGGGCCGCACGTTGTTCCGTCTCCCACTCCGCGGCTGCGAGGTCTTCCGGCAGAGCCGGCCCCGAAGACTCCGTCATGGCCCGGTCGGTGAAGACCAGCGGCCGTTCCGCTTCGGTGATCAGATGCTTGACGACCTGCACATTGCCGTTGACGTCCCAGACGGCGATGCCCGGGGTCAGCGTGGGGATGATCTCCACCGCCCATCGGGGCAGCCCGAGGACCCGACCGGTGGCCCGGGCTTCGTCCGCCTTCTGTGCGTAGATGGTTCGGGTGGACGCCATCTTCAGGATCGCCGCCGCTTCTCTGGCCGCAGCTCCGTCGACGACGTCCGAAAGGTGGTGGACGACCGCGACGAACGAGAGGCCGAGCCGACGGCCGAACTTCAGCAACCGCTGGAAGAGCTGTGCCACGAACGGGGAGTTGATGATGTGCCAGGCCTCTTCGACCAGGAAGATGCGCTTCTTCCGGTCGGGGCGGATCCAGGTGTGCTCCAGCCACACCCCGACGATCGCCATCAGGATCGGCATGGCGATGGAGTTGCGGTCGATGTGGGAGAGGTCGAAGACGATCAGTGGGGCGTCGAGGTCGATGCCGACGGACGTGGGGCCGTCGAACATTCCCCTGAGGTCACCGTCGACGAGCCGGTCGAGCACCAGCGCGACATCGAGGCCCCAGGCCCGTACGTCGTCTATGTCGACGTTCATCGCCTCCGCGGATTCCGCTTCGGGGTGGCGCAACTGCTCGACGATGTCGGTGAGGACCGGCTGACGGTTGGTGATGGTCTCGTTGACGAAGGCGTGGGCCACCTTGAGGGCGAAGCCGGAGCGCTCGTCGAGACCGTGGCCCATGGCGACCTCGATGATCGTGCGCAGCAGGGCGAGCTGCCCGGTCGAGGCGATCGCGGGGTCGAGCGGGTTCAGCCGGATGCCGTCGTCCATGGCGGTCATCGGGTCGAGCCGGATGGGGGTTATCCCCAGCTCCTGCGCGATGAGGTTCCATTCGCCGACGCCGTCCTCGCCCTGGGCGTCGAGCACGACGACCTGGCGGTCCCGGAACCGGAGCTGTCGCAGGACGTACGTCTTCTCCAGCGCCGACTTTCCGTTGCCGGATTCGCCGAGCACGAGCCAGTGCGGGGCCGGGAGCTGCTGACCGTACAGCTGGAACGGGTCGTAGATGTAGCCCTTTCCGCTGTAGACCTCGCGGCCGATGATGACGCCCGAGTCGCCGAGGCCGGGGGCCGCGGTCGGAAGGTAGACGGCCTGGGCCTGCCCGGTGGAGGTGCGGACGGGCATCCGGGTCGTCTCCACCTTCCCGAAGACGAAGGAGGTGAACGCCTCGGTGAGGACGGTCATCGGATCTCGCACAAGGGCCCCTAACGCCGGATGCCGGTCGCGAACGGCAAGGTGTTCACAAAGGCCCGGTGGTGCTCGCGGTCGCACCACTCCAGCTTGAGGTACGACTTGCCGGCGGAGGCCCTGATCGTCCGCTTGTCCCTGGCCAGGGCCTCGGGCGAACGGGACGACACAGTGATGTACCCGACGAGGTTGACGCCCGCCGCACCACTGGCGAGATCTTCACCCCGCTGGTCGAGTCGTCCGTGGGCGGCGATGTCCCGCGGGTCGACCGTGCGGTTCATCTTGGCGGCACGACTGGCGTCGGCCTCGTCGTTGGTCTTCTCGGTGAGCATCCGTTCGATGGCGACTTCGGTCGGTTCGAGGTCCATGGTGACCGCGACCGTGCGGATCACATCGGGGGTGTGGACGAGCAGCGGCGCGAGGAAGTTCACGCCGACCGGGGTCATGGGCCATTCCTTCACCCAGGCGGTCGCGTGGCACCAGGGCGCGCGCGTGGAGGACTCGCGGGTCTTCGCCTGGAGGTAGGTGGGTTCCATGGCGTCGAGTTCCGCAGGCCAGGCGTTGCGCTTGGTCATGGCCTGGATGTGGTCGATGGGGTGGTCGGGGTCGTACATCGAGTGCACGAGGGAGGCCAGTCGGCTCTGGCCGAGTGGCTGGCGGACCCGGATGTCCGCTTCGGCGAGTCGGGCGCAGATGTCGGTGAGTTCACGGGCCATCACGACGGCGAGTCCGGCGTCCTTGTCCAGCTTGCGGGACTTGGTGGCGGCGCGGGCGGCACGGGCCATGGCGTGGGCCTCGGCGGCGAGGTCGCGGGTGTAGTGCATGCAGGCCACCAGGTACGCGCGGTGCTGCTCGCTCGACGTGGAGACCATCGACTGGAGTTGGTCGTAGGAGTCGCGCAGCCAGACCGGGGAGTGGACGTCGCCGCGCTGGGCGACGTCCTTGGCGTGGGCGTCCGGGTCGGCGGGCAGCGTACGGGCGAGCATCTGGATGCGGGTGACGAATCCGTCGCCGTTCGCGACGTGCTTCAACAGTGTGCCGAAGCGGTCGACGAGCGCCTCCTGGTCCTCGCTGTCGCGCAGGCCGACTCCGGGGCCTTCGATCTCGATGGCGGCGGTGACGGTGCGTCGGTCGGCGTGGAGGAGGACGGCGATCTCGTCGGGGCCGAAGGGCGCGGCGAGCCAATTGATCCGGCCGATCCCCGGCGGCGGTCCGACTTCCACCTCGCGGCCGTCGAGTCGGGTGCCCGCTTCGGCGGCGGTGGAGCGATAGACGGTGTTGGCCCGGACGGTTCGCTTGAAGCTGCGGTTGATCTCGAACCACTTGTAGAAGGTCCGGTGCTTGTACGGGACGTACACCGCGGCCAGGGCGATCATCGGGAAGCCCATCAGCAGCACGATCCGCAGGGTGAGGACGGGGACCAGCAGCCCGCTCATCATGCCGAGGAACGCGCCGGCGATGATCAGGGCGATCTCGCCGGTCTCGCGGTTCTTGCCGATGATCGCATTCGGCCGGGCCCGGCCGATGAGATACGTACGGCGGGGCGTGATGGGGTGGGCCTGGGTGCTCAACGCCCTGCACCTCCTGTGCTGTTGCGGTTGCCGTGCGGGGAGCCGGTGCCGGGGGGCGCGCTACGCGGCGGTGGAGCGGCGCCGCCGGAGCCTCCCGTGGGGCGGCTGCTGTGGGCGGCCATGCCTCCGCCGACGGCGTTCGCGGGGCGGGCGCCGCCGCTGCTGGTTTCGCCACCGCCGCCGGGATTGCCCCGGGCGCTGTGGGTCTTGATGCCTTGCGACACGAGGGCCGCGGGGGAACTGATGACGGCGGCGGCCCGGTTCTCGACCCCGCCCTGGAGGCGGTTGTTCCGGGAGGCGGCGATCTCGTCGCCGAAGCCGGGGACGAACCGGTAGATCATCGCGGAGGCGACGATGGCCAAGATGATGATGGCGAGTCCGGAGACGACGGCGGAGAAGGAGTCGGGTCCGTCGTCGGCGGAGAGGGCGCCCGCGAGTCCCAGGACGATCACGATGACCGGTTTGACCAGGATGATCGCGATCATGATGCCGACCCAGCGGCGGACGTTGCCCCACATGTTCTTGTCGACGAGCCCCGAGTAGACGACGACGCCGAGGAGGGCGCCGACGTACAGCAGGATCGCGCGGATGAAGAGTTCCAGGTAGAGGACGCCCGCGGCGACGATCGTGACCAGGGAGACCACGATGAGCATGATCGGCCCGCCGCCGATGCCCTCGCCCTTCTTCAGCGCTTCGGAGAAGGTCCCGAAGAACACGTCCGTGTCCCTGCTGGTGCCGCCCGCGATGACGTCGGTGACCCCGTCCGTCGCCGAGACCAAGGTGTAGAGGATCAGCGGCGTGAACGCCGAGGCGAGGACCGTCAGCCAGAGGAAGCCGATCGCCTCGGAGACGGCGGTCATCAGCGGTACGCCGCGGATGGCGCGCTTGGCGACCGCGAGGAGCCAGAGGATGAGCGTGAGGATGGTGGCGGCGGCGAAGACGATCGCGTACTGGGAGAGGAACGTGGTGTTGGTGAAGTCGACGGTCGCGGTGGACTTCACGGCTTTGGAGAGGGTCTCCACGGTCCACGCTGCGGCATCGGCACAACCGCGGGCGAGGGCGCCGAGGGGGTCGGCGGCGTTGGCGGGGTCGTCGAGGGGACTGCTCCGGCGGGCTCCGCCCGGTTCACCGCTGTCACAGTAGTCACGGGCCGGACCGCGTACGAGTTCGCACGAGTCGTTGCTCTTGCTCGGGCTGGGCGACGGGCTCGGAGTCGGTGCCGCGGTCGCGCGGGAGGCGAGGAGGACCACCGCGGTCTGGATGCCGGCGAACGCGGTGGTTACGGAGAGAGTGCGGCGACTAGCGTGCATAGGTGAACCCTCCGAACTGTTCGACGGCATCGGCCATCTCTTTGGCGCCGGAAGCGGTCTGATCGCGGCCGACGGGTACAGGGCCGTCCTTCTGCGTGAAATCGGTGACCTTCCAGTCGCCGTTGATCCACTTAAGTTCGAATGTGTTCGTGTACCAGCTCTGAGTGACCGGAGTCTTGGAAGACTCGCCGGCCAGCCCGAACAGTTCGGAGTACCAGACGGAGACTCGGGCGGTGCTGTCGCTGAAGTTCTCCACCTTGGAACCCATGGGGTTGGTGCGGGTCACGAAGGTCATTCCTTCAGGAGCTGACCCGTCCGGCCGCAATCCGATGCCGCTGAGGAACTTCTCGTCCGAGTAGACCTTGTCGAGATCGCCCCTGCGTGCTTCGGCAACCTCGGGTGCATACACGGTGTTCACGATGTCGATGCGGCTGGCCTGGGAGTACATCCCCTCAGAACCCAGTGCCACCGCGTAGTTCGCCGCCGCGCTCTGGGCGCCCTGTTCGTCGTGGGCGTAGCCGGTGGGGATGTTCGCGGTCTTGCCCTTGACCGGGGCCACGCCCGTGGCCGCTGTCGGTCGGGCGTCGGCGCCCTTCGGTGAGGTGTCGGGGTCGTCGTCCTCGTTGCCCCGGTTGACGAAGGCGATGGCCGCGATCAGGAGCACCACGATCCCGATCACGGTGATCAGCGAACGGGAGTTACGGGCGGGGCGGCGGGCCACCCCGTACTCGTCGGGGTCGCCGGCGCCCGGCAGCCGGGTGCGCGTCTGGCCCGTACCGCCGAAGTCGTCGTCGGTACGGCTGCCGGGGTCGCCGCGGTAGCCGTGTTCGTCCCCGTGGCTCATCGTGTGCCCGTCCCCTCGCTCCGCTGCGGGAGACGTCCTCCCCCAACCGTGTGCAGATCCGCGGATGCCGACTCCGTACCGCACTGCCTGTCGTCATCCGAGTCGTACTCCGTGTCGTACGACGACGGTAGTCGCGCTGGGTTCCGCGTGGGCGCGGTGTGGTGACTCGACATCAGGGAGACGCAACCTCTGAGGAGAGGGGAGGAATGGGTACGAGGCGTGGACGAATGGGGTCGGGGTGGAGGGGGCGGGTCAGACGGCCATCCCGTACACGATGGTGAAGACGGTCCCCAGTGATCCGATGATGAAGACGCCGGTCAGTCCGGCGACGATCAGACCCTTGCCCTGCTCGGCGCTGAAGGTGTCACGGAGTGCGGTGGCGCCGATGCGCTGCTTGGCCGCGCCCCAGATCGCGATGCCCAGGCAGAGCAAGATGGCCACGGCCATCACTACCTCGATCATCACCCGGGCCTCTTGGCCCAGTCCTCCGAAAGGCCCCCAGTCTGGAGCGATTCCGCCGATGATGGTGTTGATGTCGCCCTTTTCGGCTGCCAGGATCATGTGTAAGTCACCGCCCCTGTCGGGTTGTTAGCCGCCCGTGCCCCTCGGCATGGGTCATCGCTCTATCTTCGCTGATGAAACCGTCCGCGTATGCCGACTTGGCTGGTCTCTTTACCCGATCTCCGCACGTATGACCGATCCCACCCGCCCTGACCTGCGGAGAAGTGGATCGGCGCGCTGCGAGGAGCCCGTACCGTCACTCTGTGTATCACGCAGAGTGACTCCGGGCAATGACTGTCGTTGTTCCACCTTTGGGGCGCTCCTCACGTTTCGGGCGGGCACTGTCCGCTTTGAGGCTGCTTGAGGCCGGCTCCGCCACGTCTGTCCCGGTGATGTGGCGCGGGCGAGGGTGGGGCGCTCCTTCGTGCGCCGTGGTGCGGGAGGTCGCGCCCTGTTCGGGATGTGGCCTCCGCTTGGCGCAACGCCTGCCCGAGAGTGGTGACTTGGATACGGTGGGTGGCGTGACGGAATATCAGGACACTCGGGTCCGGATCGACACCACACGGCCCCACACGGCGCGGATCTGGAACTACTGGCTGGGTGGCAAGGACAACTACCCCGTCGATCGTGAGGCGGGTGATCGAATTCGGGCGATTCATCCGGGCATCGGGGAGTACGCCCTTGCCGACCGGCTCTTCCTCGGGCGGTCCGTGCGCCATCTGGTCACGACGGCCGGGATCCGCCAGTTCCTCGACATCGGGACGGGACTGCCCAGCGGCGACAACACCCACGAGGTCGCCCAGCGGGCGGCGCCGGATTCGCGGATCGTCTACGTGGACAACGACCCGCTGGTCCTCACCCATGCCCGCGCACTGCTCAAGAGCACCCGGGAGGGCCGTACCGACTACCTCGACGCCGATCTGCGCGATACGGACCTGATCCTGGAGCGCGCGGCCAAGACGCTCGACCTGTCCCGGCCGGTCGCGCTGATGCTGCTGGGCGTCGTCATCTTCGTCGAGGACGACGAGGAGACGTACGACCTCGTGCGGCGGCTGATGTCCGCGCTGGCGCCCGGCAGTCACCTCGTGCTGTCACACACCATCACCAGTGCGTCGATGCCCGAGGTCGACGCGGCGGTCGCCTTCTGGAACGAGCACGGAACGCCTCGACTCACCCAGCGCACTCCGGCCCAGGTCGAGCGGTACTTCGACGGTCTGGAACTGCTCGACCCCGGGGTGGTCTCGTGCTCGCGGTGGCGACCACGCCCGAAGGGACCCGAGAACACCGAGGGCACGGAGGCGGGCGAGGTGGCCATGTACGCGGGTGTAGGGCGCAAGGTCTAGGGCCGCGACCCAGGGGCCTCCACCGGACGGGACGCCGGATCGGGGTGGCCGGACGCTGTACGCCGGGCCGGGCAGTGGGCGGTTTCGGGCTACAGCGGTGTCGATTCGGCCCCCCAACACCCCCTGTACCACCCCCTTGGGCCATCTGCTGAAAAGCCCCTGCGCCGCCTACACTGGCGCAGGGCGTACTCCCATGGGGTGAAGGGTGGTTGACGGTGCGTAAGGCGTGGCTGATCGCGGGAACGTCCGTCGGAGCCTGCCTTCTGTTCATCGCGCTGCTGGTCGTGGGCACCTTCTCCGCCGCCTCTGGACTGTTCGGCGGTGGCGTCAACGGCAAGTCAGGAGCCGTCGGCCTGGCCAAGGGTGCCGTGCCCGCGCGCTATCAGGCGCTGGTGCAGACGTGGGGCAACCTCTGCCCCGCCATCAACCCCGCACTCCTCGCCGCCCAGCTGTACCAGGAGAGCGGTTGGAACCCTCGGGCGCAGAGCCACGCAGCAGCCCAGGGCATCGCCCAGTTCATCCCCGGCACCTGGGCGGCGCACGGCGTCGACGGCGACAAGGACGGCGACCGCGATGTGTGGGATCCGGCGGACGCCATTCCGTCCGCCGCGACCTACGACTGCAAACTGGCCGGATATGTGAAGAAGGCCGGGGGCGACCCGACCAACAACATGCTCGCCGCCTACAACGCCGGTGCCTACGCGGTGATCCGGTACGGCGGTGTTCCCCCGTACAAGGAAACCCAGAACTACGTGAAGGTCATCCGCACGTTGGAGAAGAGCTTCGCCCGGCCCATCGGGCGGGTGGACCCCTCCCGGCAGGCGGCGGGGGCCATCGACTTCGCGCAGCGGCAGTTGGGCACGAAGTACCTCTGGGGTGGCAACGGTACGCCGGAGCAGGACGGGCGGTTCGACTGTTCCGGGCTCACGCAGGCCGCGTTCAAGACGGTCGGCATCGATCTGCCGAGGGTGGCCAACGACCAGTACAACGCGGGAGAGCACCCATCGCGTGATGAACTGCTCCCCGGTGACCTGGTCTTCTTCTCCGACGACCTCACCAACTCACGGGCGATTCGGCACGTGGGCCTGTACGTCGGCGGCGGTTACATGATCAACGCGCCGCGTCCTGGCGCCGTCATCCGTTTCGACAAAATCGACACCCCAGACTATTTTGGCGCGACCCGGGTTACCGAGGACGGCGCGAAGTCGCTTCCCACGCACCCTCCGACGGCCTGACAGGGCCGTTGCGTGGCCGGAACACTCCGCTAAGCCAAGGCGCTGAGCTGCGGCGATGTATTTCTCTTCGGTAACGTCATGGTGATCGTTCGGTGGAGTGTGGAACCTCCGCGGGGAACAGGCCGTTCCCTGGACTGAGCAGCTGCAGTGACCATGCAGCAGTCACATGACACTGATCACGGGGGTGGCAGAAAGCGGTGCACCGCCGTGCGCCGCGGCGGACGCAGGGCACTACAGGGCAACAGAAGGCAGGGGCCGCAGCAGATGGCTGGACTCGCATCGGGGATTCCCCTGGCGGAGCCAAGGACGGGACTTCCCACCGCGGAGACGAGTATCCCCCTCGCAGAGTCGGGCGGTGGGGCCAGTCCCGACGTCGCCCTGCTCTACGACATCAACGACCTCTCCAAGGCCGCGCCCCCCTGGTTCGATCGGATCATGGGGTTCGTCGGTGAGTACGGGATCATGTTCGGCCTGGTCGCCGTGGGACTGCTCAGCTGGTGGGCCATGCGTCGCCGCGGCACCGCTGAGGACTCGATCACCGGCGTCGCAGCGCTCGCTTGGGCGCCGCTCGCTGCCGCGTTGGCGATCGTTGTCAACATTCCGATCCGTGGCTTCGTCGAGCGACCCAGACCCTTCGTGGACCACAAGGACCTGGAAGTCCTCGTCCTGGGCAAGACGGACTACTCGTTCGTCAGCGACCACTCGACCATGGCCATGGCGATCGCCGTCGGAATCTTCCTCGCCCATCGTTCGCTGGGCTACGCCGCGCTGGCGCTCGCCCTGGCCGAAGGCTTCCTACGCGTCTACATGGGCGTCCACTACCCCACGGACGTGATCGGCGGCTTCGCCCTCGGTACGGCCATCACCCTGCTGCTCGCCCCCCTCGCCATGGCCCTGCTGACTCCGCTGGTACGGGCGATCGCCGCGTCCCGTGCCGGTTGGCTTGTCCGCTCGCCGCACCTCGACCGGAACGGCGGACGTGCCGAGCCGCTCGGCATCCCGGAGCCCCGGGCCGAGGGCACCGGAGAGAAGGATCTCGCCGCCTAGGGCCGCCACGACCTAGCGGCGGCCGTTGCGGCTGCGGCGCTGGTGGCGCCGGACGATCATCACGGTCGCAGCCCCGGCCAGCGCCCCCGTACCCATGACGGAGAGCGAGCTCTCGATGGGGCCGTCCGGCTTCGACGCGCTGGGAGGCGCGGTGTGGATGGAGGTCGATCCACTGCTCGGCGGCCCGGCGAGACCGCTCGGACGGTCGCCGTCGGGCGGGGGAGAGGTGGCGGTGCCACAGAGGGGGAGGGCGACGACGAGCGCCGTGGCCCCGGTGAGGGCGGCTATTCGTCCGCCGCGGCTGAGGGAACCCTTCATGGTGGGACGTCCTTGCTCGATGGGTGCGATGGGTGCTGTGCGTGCTGTGGGTCATCGGCATCGGCGGTACGGGTGTGGGGTGCGCTGGGGTTCCATCGGCGCGTGAGGTCGGAGGGTGCTCGGAGCAGCGCGGAGCGGTCACAGGGCACGGGGCCGCTGGTCTCGTCAGTGCGGTGGTGCTCCGGCCCCCTCCGGGACAGCGCCTTCGGGACGCCGGGAGAACTCCTGTAGAACCAGGGCACCCCGCGCCGGCCCTCACGGCCATTCAGATGCGGCCGTTCGGGGTGGTTCGGTGCCCAGGGGATGGGCTAGAGGGCGTGCGGGAAGTCCAGCAGGCGCTCGGGGTCGTACCGCCGCTTCAGTTCCGTGAGCCGTCCCGTCGCCGGGCCGTAGTACGCCCGCCGCCAGTCCGTCAGCAGGGGGTCCGTGTAGTTCTGGTATGCCTCTCCGGACGCATGGCCGCGCATCGCGCTGTGCGTGCGTCGCAGCCAGGCGCGCTCGGCCCGGCCGGAGGTGCCCGCACGCCAGGAGGAGTTGTACTGGGCCAGTACCCGGGAGCGTCGGTGGACGAAGGCGGTGTCCAACGGCTGCACCCGGTTGATCGCGCCGCCGAGCGCGGTCAACGCGATGGAGCCCTCGCCCTGACCGCCCGGCAGGCGTGTGAACGCCTCGGCCGCGCTCAGCAGCGAACGGATGCCGGCCGCGGGGATCTCACGGTGGAAGAAGTCGGAGGCGGCCGTGTAGGTGGCGCGGTACAGGGCGCCGTCCGCGCTGCGACCCGGCACCGAGCCCGGTAGCCGGCACTCGTCGGCGGAGCTCGTGGAGCAGCCCGCGTAGTCGAGCATGGCGTCGAGGTAGCCGCGCGGCCGGAGCGAGTCCGAGTCCGCCGGGGAGCCCACCTCGTCCACGAGCCGGTCCACGGCGTTGTGGGTGTCGCCTTCCGTGGCGAACGAGAACAGGTTGACCGTGCAGTTCGGCGTTCCGCCGCCGGGGTTCGCGGTCAAGCGTGCCGCCGACCAGATCTCGTCCCCCTGGTCGGGGCCCCAGCGCTGCCACGCCGCGATGACGGCAGCCGCCTTCGACCACGGCCACCGGAGGTGCCCGAGGAGGACCGGTGGGGCGGGGTGGGTGCGGAACTCCAGGGAGGTCACCACGCCGAAGGAGCCGTTGCCCGCACCGCGCAGTGCCCAGAACAGCTCCTTCTCGCGTTCGGCGGTGACGGTCCGGATGGTGCCGTCCGCGGTCACGAGGGTGGCGGCGATGAGGTTGTCGCAGGTCAGTCCGTACGCCCTCGATGCGACGCCGTGTCCGCCGCCGAGGGTGAGGCCGGATATGCCGACGGTGGGGCAGGAGCCCGCGGGGAGGGTGCGGCCGGCCCGGCCCAGCGTGCGGTAGACCTCGATGAGCTGGGTGCCGGCGCCGATGCGACCGTCCGGGGTGACGCGGTTCAGGGACGACACGTCGATGACGAGGCGGCCGTTCCCAGAGGACCAGCCGGCGTAGGAGTGGCCACCGCTGCGGATGGAGACGGGCACGCGATGGGCTCGGGCGAAGGCCAGGCACTCCTGGACGTCGGCCTCTCCGCTGACATAGGCGACGGCTGCGGGGCGCTGATCGTCGAACCGGGTGTTGAAGAGTTGGCGGGCGGTCCGGTAGTCGGCGTCCTCGGGGGATATCAGCCGGCCGTCGAGGCCGGCTCCCAACGCCCGCCAGTCACGCTGGACGCGCGGCGGGGTGGGCTTGGCCGTAGGGGCTGGTGAGGCGGCCGAGGGGCGCGGGGTCGAGGGGGACGGGGCCGGATCGGTGTCTCCTCGGCCGCAGGCCGCCGTCGAGGCCAGGGCGACGGCGGTGGTGAGCAGTGCGCGCCGGTCCATGCGGCCTCCCCCGGGGCGTGGACTGTTGTCGGGGCAGAGTGTTCCGCTCCGCGGGCGCGATGTCACCGGGTTGTGGGGATCGAGATGCTCGCGACCGGGACGGTGATGCTGCCCTGCACCGTGCCCTGACGGGCGGGTGGGGGCTCGCCGGCTTTAGGCGCTCGATACGTTCTCGCCCTCCGGTGCCGGCGCGGGACCCGGTACGACGGGGGAGGCACAGGCCGCACCCTCAGAGGCACATACCGCACCCTCATGGGACAGGGCGTCGCCACGGGCGCGGTCGCGCGAGCGGCGGGCGGGACCCGTCCAGCCGCAGACACAGTGGGCCAGGGTGAACGAACCACGCTCGACGGTGGTCGTCCGAGGGGATGTCTGCCCGTCGCCCGGGTGGTCTTGCTGGAGCACGTCACCACCGTACTGGGGGTGCTTTCGCCGGCGGTCCTCGCGTGACGGCGGACCCCTGCACTCGTTAGGCGGGACGGGCTGAGGTCTCGCGCAGGACGCCTTTCAGGGCTCTCAAGCAGTAGAAGCAGTGGTTCCGGTTGTTGGGGGTTGGCAGCGATGGTGGTGCGACAGCACGGGCGGAGCGGCGGGGTGGTCGCGGTCGCCGCCGTGCTCGCGGTGGTGACCGCAACCGGTGGCTGCTCGGTCAAAGAGGGCGTCGGCGGCGGCGACAACGTGAGCGGTGCGGATCGCGAGCCGGGGCTGGCGAGTGCGCAGGGCCACCTCGGCGGGGGCCAGGCGCAGCCCGGCCGCACCGGGACGCCCGCCGAACGCGACGGTACGGGTGCCACCGGGTCCGTCGGCGAGGAGTCCGGGAGCGCCGCACCCGATCGCGCTCCGGGGGACGCCGGGGCGGATGAGGTGAGGTCGGCCGCCGATGCCCTGCTGGCCGCGGGGAGCGCCCGGGCGCGCACCTCCATGGAGACCGCCACCGGTGGGACGCGGGTGACGCTCAACGGGGAGGGCGGGTACGACTTCGTCCGCGGGATGGGGCGGCTGACGGTCACACTCCCCGAGGACCTCGCGGGCGCGGAGGAGCACCGTCCGGTGATCGAGTTGATGGCACCGGGCGCGCTCTACATGAAGAACCGCGGTGCCGGGGTGCCCGCCGACAAGTGGGTGCGCATCGACACGTCCACCCTGGCGGACGGCAATCTGGTGACCGGAGGGGCGACCGATCCGCTGACCGCGGCCGAGTTGCTGAGGGGGGCCGGAGAGGTGGCGTACCTGGGGGAGAAGGTCTTCGAGGGCGGGGCGGTGCGGCACTTCCGCGGGAGCGCCGACCTCTCGCGGGCCGCCCGGGTGGCGCGGCCCGCCGCGCGGCCTGCGCTGGCGGCTGCGGCGAAAGGGTTCGCCGGGGACCGGGTCGCGTTCGACGTCTATCTGGACGACGAGGGGCGCATCCGCAAGGTGCGGCACCGCTTCACCTTCGCCAACGGGGACGGAACGGTCACCGTCACGTCGATCACGGTGCTGGACGGCTTCGGGTCTCCGGTGGTCGTACGACTGCCGGCCGAACGTGACATTTATGCCGGGAGGATCAGGGGCTAAATGGTCCGGACGTGCCATGCGCGGCGCGTGCATCACTCCCTACGCTAGGAAGCCGGTACCGGCAGGAAGAGGTGAATGCACGTGGCTCCGCCCAGTACGACATTGGTCCAGGACTACGTGGCCCTCGCCGAGATCGAACTGTGCGGCGAGTTGATCATCGCGGCTTCGGCCGCCGATGGGGAGCGGCTCAGTTCGGACCGTATCGACGAGGTGCTCAAGGTGGTGGCCGTGCGCTCGCCCCACCAGGGGTGATCGCGGGCGGGGTCGGGGCGATGGTGCGCCCCGACCCGTATGCCTGATCCGGGTACGCGCTCGGGGCGGAGTGAGTGCGTCCCGCTCGACGGGCGTGTGGTGTGCCTCAGGTGCGCAGCAGTCGGGCGATCGCCTTGGTGGCCTCTTCGACCTTGGCGTCCACTTCGCTGCCGCCCTTGACCGCCGCGTCGGCGACACAGTGGCGCAGGTGCTCCTCCAGCAGTTGGAGGGCGAAGGACTGGAGGGCCTTGGTGGAAGCGGAGACCTGGGTCAGTATGTCGATGCAGTAGACGTCTTCGTCGACCATCCGCTGGAGTCCGCGGACCTGGCCCTCGATCCGGCGCAGTCGCTTGAGGTGCTCGTCCTTCTGGTGGTGGTAGCCGTGCACGCCCTTGTCGTGATCGGTGAGGGGGGTGGCTTCGGTGACCGGGGGGCCGGCCGCCTCGGTGGTCGTCATCGGGTCCTCCCGTTGGTCCTGGCCGTACTGATCCGCGCCGTACATATCCGAATGCTGCGGCCTTGCGAGGGGCTGTATACCCCTCATGGGTATATGATACCCAATCTTTCTGTGGGGGGTCGGGGGCCCATGATGCTCACTGTGCACGATGGGCGACACTGAAGAACGATGGTTGGCCGTGGCCGGAAGAATGCGCCTAGCATCAGCCTGTCCGAATCCACAGCACCCCGAGGACCCCACGTGCGCTTTCGTCTGACCCCCAGGGAGACGAGCTTCTACGACATGTTCGCCGCGTCGGCGGACAACATCGTCACGGGCTCCAAGCTCCTGATGGAACTGCTCGGGGCCGATGCATCTTCCCGGGCCGAGATCGCGGAACGGATGAGGGCGGCGGAGCACGCGGGCGACGACGCCACCCATGCCATTTTCCACCAGCTGAACTCTTCGTTCATCACCCCCTTCGACCGTGAGGACATCTACAACCTCGCGTCCTCCCTCGACGACATCATGGACTTCATGGAGGAGGCCGTCGACCTGGTCGTGCTGTACCAGGTGCAGGAGTTGCCGAAGGGCGTGGAGCAGCAGATCGAGGTACTGGCCCGTGCCGCCGAACTGACCGCCGAGGCGATGCCGCACCTGCGGACCATGGAGAACCTCACCGAGTACTGGATCGAGGTCAACCGGCTGGAGAACCAGGCCGACCAGATCCACCGCAAGTTGCTGGCACAGCTCTTCAACGGCAAGTACGACGCGATGGAGGTGCTGAAGCTCAAGCAGATCGTGGATGTGCTGGAAGAGGCGGCCGACGCCTTCGAGCACGTGGCGAACACCGTGGAGACCATCGCGGTCAAGGAGTCCTGAACCACGTGGACACCTTCGCCCTGATCGTGACCATCGGTGTCGCGCTCGGATTCACCTACACCAACGGCTTCCACGACTCGGCGAACGCGATCGCCACCTCCGTCTCTACCCGGGCCCTGACGCCGCGCGCCGCCCTCGCGATGGCGGCCGTGATGAACCTGGTGGGCGCGTTCCTCGGCCAGGGCGTCGCCAAGACCGTCAGCGAGGGCCTGATCGCCACCCCGCAGGGCAGCAAGGGGATGGGCATCCTCTTCGCCGCGCTGCTCGGGGCGATCGTCTGGAACCTGGTGACCTGGTACTTCGGTCTGCCGTCCTCGTCCTCGCACGCCCTGTTCGGCGGCATGGTGGGCGCGGCGCTCGCCGGCGGTACGGAGGTGATCTGGTCCGGTGTGCTGGAGAAGGTCGTCATCCCCATGTTCATCTCGCCCGTCGTCGGGCTGGTCGCCGGCTATCTGGTGATGGTCGCGATCATGTGGATCTTCCGGAAGTCCAATCCGCACAAGGCCAAGAGGGGCTTCCGCATCGCCCAGACGGTCTCGGCGGCGGCGATGGCCCTGGGGCACGGCCTCCAGGACGCTCAGAAGACGATGGGCATCGTGGTGATGGCCCTGGTCATCGCGGACGTGGAGGACCAGGGCGACGCGATCCCGGTGTGGGTGAAGATCGCGTGTGCGGTGATGCTGTCGCTCGGTACGTACGCGGGCGGCTGGCGGATCATGCGCACCCTCGGCCGGAAGATCATCGAACTGGATCCACCGCAGGGCTTCGCGGCGGAGACGACGGGGGCCTCGATCATGTTCGGGTCGGCGTTCCTGTTCCACGCGCCCATCTCGACGACCCATGTGATCACTTCGGCGATCATGGGTGTCGGAGCCACGAAGCGGGTGAACGCGGTCCGCTGGGGGGTGGCCAAGAACATCGTCATGGGGTGGTTCATCACCATGCCGGCGGCAGCCGCGGTGGCGGCGATGAGCTACGGGGTCGTGTACCTGGTCTTCGGCTGAGCAGGAGGGATCTCCTGAGCCGTCGGGGAGCTGGCTCGCCCCCGTTCAGCGCCGGTGTTGTTTGAGCCGTTGGCGGGGTGCCATGCATCGCCGGAGCAGGCACACGGATGGGCCCGCCCCGGGGAGTGGGGCGGGCCCGTGTCTTGCGGTGGCACCGCCAGGCAGCACCGCGAGACGGATCGGTGGGGCGGGCTCAGCCGAAGCGGCCCGAAATGTAGTCCTCCGTGGCCTGGACCGATGGATTGGCGAAGATCCGCTCGGTTTCGTCTATTTCGATGAGCCGCCCGGGCTGGCCCACTGCCGACAGGTTGAAGAACGCCGTCCGGTCCGAGACCCGGGCCGCCTGCTGCATGTTGTGCGTCACGATCACGATCGTGAAGCGCTCCTTCAGCTCGCCGATCAGATCCTCGATCGCCAGTGTCGAGATGGGGTCGAGCGCCGAGCAGGGCTCGTCCATCAGCAGCACCTGGGGCTCGACCGCGATCGCGCGGGCGATGCACAGCCGCTGCTGCTGGCCGCCGGAGAGGCCCGAGCCGGGCTTGTGGAGGCGGTCCTTGACCTCGTTCCAGAGGTTGGCGCCGCGCAGGGACTTCTCGACGACGTCGGGGAGCTGGCCCTTCTTGACGGAGCCGTTCAGCCGCAGGCCCGCCGCCACATTGTCGAAGATCGACATGGTGGGGAAGGGGTTGGGCCGCTGGAAGACCATGCCGACCGTGCGGCGCACGGCGACCGGGTCCACCTGCGCCCCGTAGAGGTTCTCGTCGTCCAGGAGCACCTTGCCCTCGACGCGACCGCCGGGGGTGACCTCGTGCATCCGGTTCAGGGTGCGCAGGAAGGTGGACTTCCCACAGCCCGAGGGGCCGATGAACGCCGTCACCGAGCGGGGCTCCACGGTCATCGAGATGTCCTCGATCGCCTTGTGGGAGCCGTAGTAGGCGGTCAGTCCGCTGACGTCGATTCGCTTGGCCATCTTTGTGATCACTTCCCGTGGGCCGCTCAGCGGCCGGTCTTCGGTGCCTTCCAGCGGGCGATGCCGCGGGCCACCAGGTTGAGGAGCATGACGAAGGCGATCAGGACCAGTGCGGCGGCCCAGGCGCGGTCGTACGACGCCTCGCTGCCGACCCGGTACTGCTCCCAGATGTAGAACGGAAGCGAGGACTGCGCACCTTCGAACGGATTGGTGTTGATCAGTTGGCTGCCGAAGACCAGCAGCATGATCGGGGCGGTCTCGCCTGCGATCCGGGCGATCGCGAGCATCACGCCCGTGGTGATCCCGCCGAGGGCGGTCGGGATGACGACCTTCAGGATCGTCCGCCACTTGGGCACGCCCAGGGCCAGCGACGCCTCGCGCAACTCGTTCGGCACGAGCTTGAGCATCTCTTCGGTGGAGCGCACCACGACGGGCAGCATCAGGATCGCCAGCGCCAGTGCGCCCATCAGCCCGGACGGGCTGAGCTCGAACATCAGCATGACCGAGAGGAGGAAGAGGCCCGCCACGATGGAGGGGATGCCGGTCATCACGTCGACGAAGAAGGTGACGGCCTTGGCCAGCGCCCCGCCCCCGTACTCGACGAGGTAGACGGCGGTCAGCAGTCCGATCGGTACGGAGACCAGGGTGGCGAGTCCGACCTGCTGGAGGGTGCCGACGATGGCGTGGTAGACGCCGCCGCCCGCTTCGAAGCCGGGGACGCCCGCCATGGAGTGGGTGAGGAAGTACCCGTCGAGGACCTTCACCCCTCGGCTGACGGTCACCCAGATCAGCGAGAACAGCGGTACGACGGCCAGGATGAAGCACACCCAGACGATGCTGGTGGCCAGCCGGTCCTTGGCCTGGCGGCGGTTCTCCACCAGGGAGGTCGTCGTATAGGAGAGGGCCAGGAAGAACAGGGCGGAGACCAGACCCCATTGGATCTTGCTCTGCCAGCCGGCGAGTGCGCCGAGACCACAGCCCAGGGCGGTGGCGGCGACGGCGAATCCGAGCGGTGCCCAGCGGGGCAGCTTGCGACCGTTGAGGCTGTCCGGCCGGGGCGGGACGGGGCTGGTGGGTCGTTCCCTGACGGCGGTCTGGCTCATGCGTTGGCCCCCGAGTACTCCTTGCGGCGGGCGATGATCAGCCGGGCCGCGCCGTTGACCAGCAGGGTCAGGACGAACAGCACCAGGCCGGACGCGATCAGCGCATCCCGGCCGAGTTCATTGGCCTCATCGAACTTGGCCGCGATGTTCTGGGCGAAGGTGCCGCCGCCCGGGTTCAGCAGATGGAGCGAGATCACGAAGCTCGGGGAGAGGACGGTGGCCACCGCCATCGTTTCGCCGAGCGCCCGGCCGAGTCCCAGCATCGAGGCGGAGATCACGCCGGAGCGACCGAAGGGGAGGACGGACATCCGGATGACTTCCCAACGGGTCGCACCCAGGGCGAGCGCGGCCTCCTCGTTCATCCGCGGAACCTGGAGGAAGACCTCCCGGCTGACGCTGGTCACGATCGGAAGGATCATGATCGCCAGCAGGATGCCCACGGTGAACAGCGAGCGGGCGACTCCGACCTCGGTCTTCTCGAAGAGGTACGTCCAGCCGAAGAAGTCGTCCAGCCAGAGGTTCAGTCCTTCGAGGTACGGGACGAGGAACAGGGCGCCCCAGATGCCGTAGATGATCGACGGCACGGCGGCCAGCAGATCGACCACGTACGAGAGGGGGCCGGCGAGTCGGCGCGGCGCGTAGTGGGAGATGAACAGGGCGATGCCGACCGCGATCGGTACGGCGATCGCCATCGCGATCAGCGAGCTGACGACGGTGCCGAAGAGGAGGACCGCGATGCCGAACACGGGCGGGTTCCCGGCCGGGTTCCAGTCGAAGGTCGTGAGGAAGTTGCCCTCGTCCTGCGAGATGGCGATGGCCGCGCGGTAGGTCAGGAACGCGGCGATCGACGCCATGACGACCAGCAGCAGGATGCCCGAGCCGCGGGAAAGGCCGAGGAAGATCTTGTCGCCCGCCCGCCCGGTGGAGCCGCTCTTCGCGTCGAGCGGGGCGATCGGGGCGAGGGGTGGTGGAGGTGTGTCTATGGGTGTCGTCGATGCCATGGTCTTTCCGGTCTGTGTGGGGGAGTCGCCGGGTGGGGCTCCCCTGGCGGCGGTGCACCGGATGGGTTGGTGGGCGGGTGCTGCTCGCGGTTCTCGCGAGGGCTCCGGGACGGTCCGTGTCTTCGTGGGGGTTCCGGGGCGCTCATGTTCTCGTGGGGCTCCGGGGCTGCTGGGGGCTGGACCGCCCGACCGGTGGTGGTCGGCCACCGGTCGGGGCGGAGTCGCTTCGGGTGGTTCGGGCGTCGGCGCCGGGCGGGCGCCGTACCGGACCGTGCTCCCCGGGCGGTGACTACTTCAGGCCCGCGACGGTCTCGCGCACCTTGGCGTTGATCTCGGCGGGGATCGGGGCGTAGCCGGCGCCGGACAGGACCTGCTGGCCCTCGTCGCTGGCCGCGTAGCCGAGGAAGGACTTGACCGTGCCCAGCGTCTCGGGCTTGTTGCCCGTGTCACAGACGACCTCATAGGTCACCAGGACGATCGGGTACGCGCCGTCCGCCTTGGTCGCGTAGTCGAGTTCCAGGGCGAGGTCCTTGCCGGTGCCCTTGACCTTGGCGGCGGCGATGGCCTTGGAGGCGTTCGCGGAGGTGGCCTGGACCGGGGCGGCGGCACCGGTGTCGATCTGGACGGTCGGGATGGACTGCGAGGTGGCGTACGAGAGCTCGAAGTAGCCGATCGCGCCGTCCACCTGCTTGACCTGCGCCGCGACGCCGGAGGAGCCGGAGGCGGCCTGGCCGCCGGGGGCGGGCCACTTCTTCTCGGCCTCGTAGGGCCAGTCGCTCGCGGCCGTCGCGCCGAGGTACTTGCCCAGGTTCTGCGTGGTGCCGGAGTCCTCGGAACGGTGGAACGCCTGGATCGCCTTGTCCGGGAGGGACGCGCCCTCGTTCAGCTTGGCGATCGCCGGGTCGTTCCACTTCTTGATCTTGCCGTTGAAGATCTTGGCGATGGTGGGGGCGTCCAGGGTCAGATCGTCGACGCCGGAGAGGTTGTAGCCGAGGGCTACGGGTCCGCCGACCATCGGCAGGTTGATGCCCTGCCCGCTCTGGCAGGTCTTCTTGGACTCGGCGACTTCTTCCGGCTTCAGCGCGGAGTCGGAGCCGGCGAAGCCGACCGTGCCCTGGTTGAAGGCGACGATGCCCTCACCGGACGACGAGGACTTGTAGTTGATCTCCACGCCCGAGCAGGCCGCCATGTAGTTCTTGACCCAGAGGTCCATGGCGTTCTTCTGCGCGCTGGAACCGGAGGCGAGGAGCTTGCCCTGGGCGCCGTCGCAGGCGATGTTCGACGCCGCGCTGGTCTGGCCGCTGGTGCCGCCCGTGCTGCCGGAGTTGTCGTCCGAACCACACGCGGTGAGGACCAGGGCGCCGGACACGGCGAGGGCGCCGAGCGCCGTGGCGCGAAGCCCGGTCTTGCGCTGAAGCTTCACTTTCGGGTGTTCCTTCCAGAGTCCGCCGGGGTGCCGACCGTTGTCGGGTGTTCGCCTGGCGGCGCATGTCGGGGGTGGGAGTGCGCCGGCTGTTGCCGGGTACCGCGTAAGACCGAAATTAGGCAGATCAGGTGAAGCCGCCCATGGGGGTGAGTGAACAGCAGGTGAACCGTGTCCGGCGGCTGGGTGCCCGGCCCAGCGATGCCGCACCGGAGTGGGACGGGAGCGTCCGTATCCCTGCTGTGAACAGGGGTGTTGAGCGGGAGGCCGGTGGCGGGGCCCTCAGATGCCGAGGGGGGTGCGGTCCGCTCGAACGGGCGGTATCGCGGTGCGTGCCCGTCGGTTGTCCGGGTGGGGCGCGGCATGGGCGCGGAACTGCCCGTGCCCGCCGGTCCCCGTCGTTCCGGCGCGGGTGATTGCTCCGTCTGCCTGATGCCCCACCCTGCTCACCTTCCCTGACGCCCTTCCCCCTGCGATGGGCGCAGCCGGCGGTCCTGCCCCGTCCGCCCGGTCCTGGACCGGGCGGACGAGGGTGTGCGCCTGCGGCCGGGCCCTTCACGCAAAGTAGCGCGCGCACGCCGGCGAAGCGCCGGAAACACTCGGGTGGGTGATCACCCGATCGGGCGTGAACCATAAGGGTGTACTAGTAGTACGCTCTGCCTATGCGTACCATCATTCTGAAGGTTGTGGGCACTGCCCTGGTCACGGTCCTGCTGACGTATCCGCTCTGGGCTCCCGGCTGGGGACGCGGCATCCTCGGGGAGATCGAGAACCAGGGGCCGCTGGGAGCGGTGCTGACCATCGCCGTCTTCTTCGGGCTTGTCGCGCTCTACTGCCGCTCGCTGCAACGGACGCTGACACTGCTGCCACCGGCCGCGAGGCGCGCCACCCCCGCCTCCGTGTGGTGGATGTTCGCGATCCCCTACAACTTCACCGAGGACTTCTTCATCGTCCGCAACGTCGCGGCCTCGCTCGCCGCAGACCCCGCCACCCCGCCCACGGCGGTCCGGCGCTGGGCGGTCGTCGGATACGGCTGGTGCGCCGCGCAGATCCTCTCCCTTTTCCCGGGAGCGGCCGGATACCTGGGGGGCGCGGTCGCCCTCGTCCTGTGGGCGGCACACTGGATCATGACGGTCCGGATCAATCGGCTGCTCGTCCGTCCGCGGTCGGCCGCCCCGCTCGCCCACCAGCCCTAGGGAACCCATGCCCCTGCCCCGCTACCACCGGCTCCCGGCCGACACCCGGGCGGCCATCCTCGGTGTTGCCCGCGCCCACTTCGCCCGCGACGGCAAGGCCGCGGCCTCGTTCAACCAGATCATCGCCGAGGCCAACATCTCCAAGACGTCCGCCTACCACTACTTCGACGGCAAGGACGATCTGTTCGGGGAGGTCGTCGCGGACGCCGCACAGCGGACGCTCGCAGCGCTCGGCCCCTGGACGGAGGTCACCGGAGCGGACGGGCTGTGGGAGCAGTTGACGACCGGTGCCCGGCGGCTGCGGGCCCAGTTGCGCGAGCACCCGGACGACAGGGCTGTCCTCGCCGAACAGCAGCGCGCGGGCGGGGGCCACGAGGACGAGGACGCCGGTGAGGACTGGATCGGTCTGCTGGTCGCCAACGGTCTGCGGATCGGGGTGATCGACCCCGAGCCGGACGCCCCGCTGGTCGCCACCGCCACCCGCGGGATCTTCGACGCGCTCGACCGCTGGGCGCTCGATCACCCCGAAGCCTCGGAGGAGTCGGTGACGGACGCGCTCACCACCCTGCTCGCCCGGCTCTGGGGAGCACCGCGACCCTAGATTGGCCGGGCTGTCAGGGCGCGGTCGCCAGGAGGGCGTCCAGCACCTCGCGATCCCGTTCCTGGGTGAGGCGGGCGCGGGCCGCGTCCGGAGCGAGCCAGGCCACCCGGTCGACCTCGTGATTCGCCGCGAAAGATCCCCCGCGCGCCTCAGCGGCCCAGTAGCGGACCTCCTTGGGGTGCCCGTCGACGAGGTAGTGCGCCGTGGGCAGTTCGATCCCGGGCGTGCAGTCGCGTCCGGTCTCCTCCTTGACCTCGCGCAGCGCCCCGGCCAACGCGTCCTCGCCGCGTTTGAGCTTGCCCTTGGGATGCGACCAATCATCGTATTTAGGGCGGTGCACCAGACAGATCTCCAGGTCGCCCGGCTCCGCCTGACCGGCTGAGGAACCGGCTTCCGGGCGCCGCCACAGGACGCATCCGGCCGCCAGCACCGGTACGGGCGCGTCCGCCGCCGGCTCCCCCGGGGGGTCTTCGAGCTGCCTGCTCTCGATCGGTCCGTTCGTCATCGGCTCACCTCCATCGGGCGGGACTTCTGCCAGACCTGGTGGAAGGCGAACCGGGCCGCCTCCACCTCATGGCGCTGGTCGGCGTGGAGCACTCCGAGCGCATACGCGGTCGCCGGCGCGATGCGCGGCGTACGGGCCGCTGCGGCTGCCACGCCGGCCGCCTCGGCCGCATCGCGGTGGAGGTCCAGCAGCAGACCGGCGCGGTGCAGCGGCGGTACGAGTCCCCGGTCGGCCGGTGCCCCGGTCGTCGAAGGCTCCAGCACTTCGGCCGCGTACCGGTGCAGTCGCAGCAGCACCCGGACCCGGTGCCACGGGGCGTCCTGGGCGTCCTCGGTCGACGTCGCTGCCAGATCGTTGACCAGTGCATCGGCGTTGTACGGGTGGCCGGCTCGGGCCAGCGGCAAGAGGGCGACCGCCTGCACCAACCGCTCCTCGGCCGACTGTGCCATGCCCGTCAGCACATCGAGGGAGCCGGGACCGGTCAACAGTCCCGGGCTGCCGTTGCGGTGGGTCTTGGCCGCGGGGCCCAGCGGGAGTTCGGAGGCGAGCAGCGCCACCGCGTCGGCCACCGCGTGGAGCCGCGCCGAACCGAGCGCCTGGAGCGTGGTGGAGTGCGCCCGGGTCCTGGCCAGGGTCAGTTGACGCTCCAACAGGGCAGCGGCCCGGGCCGCGCCCACCGCGAGCGTTCCCGTACCCGCCGCTGGCTGTGCCCGACTGCGCGGGGCCGGTACCGCTTCGTCCGGGGAGAGTGCACGGATCTGCCCCGCCCCGGGGCGGTCGCCGGGGGCGGTCCGTCCGGAAGGACCACCAGCAGCACCAGCAGGGCCGGCGGATGCGGTGCCCGACAGTCGGCCCAGCGCCCCGAGCAGCCGCTCCAGCCGTGCCGTACAAGCGTGTTCCTGCGCCAGCGTGCCGGAGATCCAGGCCAGTTCCGTACGGAGTCCGTCGGCCCACTCCACGTCCAGGAGCGGGCGGAAGGTGTGCAGGGTGCCCCCGATGCGGCGGGCCGCCGTCCGCAGCGACTGGGCGGCCCGTGCGGTCCCGGCCGCGCCCGCGGCTTCGGCGCCGCGCTCCCCGTACAGACGCAGCCCGCGCAAGAAGTCCCCCGCGTGCTCATGGAGATACGCGGCGAGGAGGTGGCCCCCCGGGGCCTCCCGGTCCGTGGACGCACGGTCCACGGGCGCGGGCCGGGGGGCCGGGGTCGATTCAATTCTTGGCACGCCTGCGCCTCCGCGCATCGATCAACATCTCCTGGACATGCTTCAACGGCTGTCCTTCCGCGTCCGTGGAGTGCCGGGTCCACGCACCATCAGGTCCCAGGTGCCAGGACGAGACGGAGTCGGACATACCGCTCTCCATGAACCGGGTGAGGGCCGCCCGGTGGGCCGGGTCGGTGACCCGTACCAGTGCTTCGATCCGGCGGTCGAGGTTGCGGTGCATCATGTCCGCGCTGCCGAGCCACACTTCGGGCTCGCCGCCGTTGCCGAAGGCGAAGAGGCGGGAGTGCTCCAGGAACCGACCGAGGACCGACCGCACGCGGATGTTCTCGGAGAGGCCCTCGACCCCGGGACGGATGGCGCAGATGCCCCGCACCCATATGTCCACCGGGACGCCGGCCATCGAAGCCCGGTAGCAGGCGTCGATGATGGCCTCGTCCACCATGGAGTTGACCTTGATGCGGACATAGGCGGGCCGGCCGGCGCGGTGGTGCGCGGCCTCCTTGTTTATCCGTGAGACCAGTCCGTCGCGCAGTGACTTGGGGGCGACCAGCAGTCGGCGGTAGGTCTCGCGGCGTGAGTACCCGGAGAGCCGGTTGAACAGGTCGGACAGGTCGGCGCCGACCTGCGGGTCGGCCGTCAGCAGCCCCAGGTCCTCGTAGAGCCGTGCGGTCTTGGGGTGGTAGTTGCCGGTGCCGACGTGGGAGTAGCGCCGCAGGATGTCACCTTCTTGACGCACCACCAGCGAGAGCTTGCAGTGCGTCTTCAGGCCGACGAGCCCGTAGACGACGTGGCAGCCCGACTCCTCCAGCTTCCGCGCCCACTTGATGTTGGCCTGCTCGTCGAAGCGGGCCTTGATCTCGACGAGGACCAGCACCTGCTTGCCGGATTCGGCCGCGTCGATGAGCGCGTCGACTATGGGGGAGTCGCCGGAGGTCCGGTACAGGGTCTGCTTGATCGCCAGTACGTCGGGGTCCGCGGCGGCCTGCTCCAGAAACGCCTGTACGGAGGTGGAGAAACTGTCGTACGGGTGGTGCAGCAGCACGTCCCGTTCGCGCAGCGCCATGAATATGTCGGGTGCGGAGGACGATTCGACCTCGGCCAGGTCCCGGTGGGTGCCCGCGATGAACTTCTGGTACTTCAACTCGGGCCGGTCCTGTGCGGCGATGCCGAACAGTCCGGTGAGGTCCAGCGGGCCGGGCAGCGGATAGACCTCGGCGTCGGTGATCTTGAGCTCACGGACCAGGAGGTCCAGGACGTACGGGTCGATGGACTCCTCGACCTCCAGCCGCACCGGAGGGCCGAAGCGGCGCCGCATCAGTTCCTTCTCCAGCGCCTGGAGCAGGTTCTCCGCGTCGTCCTCCTCGACCTCCAGGTCCTCGTTCCTGGTCACGCGGAACATGTGGTGCGCCAGCACCTCCATGCCGGGGAAGAGCTCCTCCAGATGGGCCGCGATGACGTCCTCCAGCGGCACGTACCGCTGGGGGGACGCCTCCAGGAAGCGCGAGAGCAGCGGCGGCACCTTCACGCGGGCGAAGTGCCGGTGCCCGCTGACCGGATTGCGGACGACGACGGCGAGGTTCAGCGACAGTCCGGAGATGTACGGGAACGGGTGCGCCGGGTCCACCGCCAGCGGGGTCAGCACGGGGAAGATCTGGTGCCGGAACAGGGTGAAGAGGCGGGCCTGCTCTTTCTCGGTCAGATCGGGCCACCGGATCAGATGGATGCCCTCGTCCGCCAGGGCGGGGGAGACGTCCTGCTGGAAGGTGGCGGCGTGCCGGGCCATCAGTTCGCGGGAGCGGGTCCAGATGAGGTCGAGGACCTCACGGGGCTGGAGCCCGGACGCGGAGCGGGTGGCGACGCCGGTGGCGATGCGGCGCTTGAGGCCGGCGACCCGGACCATGAAGAACTCGTCGAGGTTCGACGCGAAGATGGCGAGGAAGTTAGCCCGTTCGAGTAGCGGGGTCGCCGGGTCCTCGGCCAGTTCCAGTACGCGTTCGTTGAAGGCCAGCCAGCTTCGCTCCCGGTCCAGGAACCGTCCTTGCGGCAGTTCGTCCCCGGAGCCGGTGCGATCGTCCTCTTCATAGCCGTCGAGGTCCGCGTCGAGGTCGGGCTCCAGATCGGAGACCGTCGCTGCGACGGTGTGCGGTCGGTGCGCGGCTATCGAACCGACGGACGGCTGGGGGTGCTGGACCGAGGCATCGGCAGGCTGCTGACTCATGAACCCATTCTTCCGCGTGAAAGGCGCGTCAGGCGCGTCGGAGCGGACCGAGATGAGGTGGATTCTCCCGGCCGGCGGTGACGGCACAGAGCGTACGGAGTCAGACGCGGGGTGCTGCATGGGGTCGAGGGTCCCAGGGGATTCTGAATGCCGAGTGACGCCTGGGTGGCCTGTGGGGGCCGGTGAGGGGCCCACCAGGTGCTTGCTGGGGCTGGGACGGGGGGTGAACGGCTCTCGTCGTGGGGCGTTCGGGCCGGTTTCCCGAGGGTGGGGTACGGGCCCGGGCGCGGGTGAAGGGTTCGCTCGGGCGGGGGACATGGTGACGCCCGGTGACAACAGCGGACCCGCCCGGTCGGGGGTCCGGCCCGGAACGGCTGTGGCCCTACCCCACCGGGGTAGGGCCACAGCGCGAGGCTCTAGGACTCCACAGCGCGAGGCTCTAGGACTCCGTGCGGTACATCAGGTCCACCTCGTGCGTGGTGAAGCCCAGCCGCTCGTACACCTGCACCGCGGCCGTGTTGTCGGCGTCCACGTACAGCATCGCCGTCGGCAGTTGCTGCGCGGCGAGATGGCGCAGACCGGTGGCGGTGAGCGCCTTGCCGAGGCCGCCGCCCTGGGCATCGGGCAGCACTCCGACCACGTACACCTCGCCGAGCTGTTCGGCGGCGTGGACCTTCGTCCAGTGGAAGCCGATGAGCTGACCGCCGCGTTCGGCGAGGAAGAAGCCCTGCGGGTCGAACCAGGACTCGCTCATCCGGTCGTCGAGGTCGCGCTGGGTGAGCGAGCCCTGTTCGGGGTGGTGGGCGAACGCGGCTGCGTTCACGGTGAGCCAGGCGGCGTCGTCCTGTCCGGGGACGAAGGTGCGCACGCTGACCCCGGGCGGGAACACCGGCTCGGGGATCTCGGACAGCGTGGTCAGGGGGCGGCGCATCTGACGCAGTTCCCGAAAGAGGGTCAACCCCAGCACCTGGGCCAGGTGCCGCGCGGCCGACTTGCCGCCGTGCGCCCACACCCGCAGTCGTTTGCCGGATGCGGCGAGCAGTGCGTTCCCCAGGGCCCGGCCGTGGCCGCGCCCGCGGCGCGAGGGGTGGACGACCAGTTCGGCCGCCGGGGCCTCGACGGGGTCGGTGTCCTCCAGCTGCGCGTAGCCCGTCAGTTCTCCGCCGACGGTGAGCAGCAGATGTGTCACACCCTCGCGCTTGCCACCGCGCAACTGGAGTCGGCCCTGCTCGGACACGGCCTGGGTGCCGTCGGTGGCCGCGGCGTCGGCGAGCAGGGTGGATACGGCCTGCGCCTGTTCCTGGGTCAGCTCGTCATGGGTGTGGATCTGGCGGCCTGGCTCCGGGATCACTGCGTCAGTCGTCATGGAAAAAGGGTACGGCGGCGGCCGTGGGCTCAGCCGGGCGACGAGGCGGTGCCCGGTCCCGCGACCTGCGCGGTAGGGCCCGGACACCTGCTCCGGGCCCTACCCGGGGCCGCCGCTCAGCGTTCGGGCGGGGCCACGGCCGTGGGGAGTATCACCATCAGGATCACCGTCGGTGGGCGGCCCGGTCGAGCTTCGCCGCGCCGCGCGCCGGTCCGCCGACCCCGCAGAACTCGCCTTCCTCGATGTAGGGGGACCAGCCCCAGTCGCCGTTGAGGTTGTAGGCGAGCGTGTGGCTGCCGTCCTCCGTGGTCAGGGCATGGGACAACGACCCCAACCAGCCGCCGCTGTGGCCCCAGAGCTTGACGCCGCAACTGGTGGTGAAGGTGGCGATGCCCAGGCCGTACCCGGTCCTCGGGTCCTCGGAGTCACTGACCGTCGTCTTCATCGCCTTGAGCTGCTTCTTCGACAGCAGTTTGCCGCGCATCAGGGCGCTGTAGAACCGGTTGAGGTCGGACGTGGTGGAGATGATGTCGCCGTCCGCCCAGGACTGCGAGCCGTTCTGGAGCGTGACGTCGTAGACCTTCGTCGCCGCCGGGTCGAAGGAGAGCCGGGAGTAGGCCCGGCTGTGGGGTCCCGGCACGTGGGACGTGTTCTCGGGCAGGGTCGTGCCGTGCAGCCCGAGCGGTCTGATGATCCGCCCCCGGACCTCGTCCTCGTACGTCTTGCCGCCGACGGACTCGATGATCAGCGCGGCCAGGACGTAGTTGGTGTTGGAGTAGCCGAAACGGGCGCTGGGTTGGAAGTCGGGCTGGTGGGACAGGGCGGTCCGTACGGCGAGGTCCGGGGTCACCGTGTCGTAGCGGTGCTTGAGGAAGCCGGGGGCCTCCATGTACTTCTTCACGTACGCGGCGTCGCCGAGGTAGTCGAACAGTCCGCTGGTGTGGTTCAGCAGCTGACGCACGGTGATCTTCCGGCCGTCGTTGCCGTTGCCCCTGACGACTCCGGGCAGATGGCGGTCCACCGTGTCGTCGAGGTCGAGTCTGCCCTCGGACTCCATCTGGAGCAGCACGGTGGCCACGAAGGTCTTGGTGATGCTCGCGACCCGGAAGCGGTCGTGGACACCGCGCGGTGCGCCCGTCTTGGTGTTGCCGATGCCGGACGTGCTGCGCCAGGTGCCGTTCTTGTCCCTGGCGCCCGCGACGACCCCGGGGATTCCGGCGGCGACCAGGTCGTCCATGGCGCGTTGGGTCTGGCTGTGCCCCTGGTGCGCCTTGTGCTCCTTGGTCGGCGGGATTTCGTGGCCGGCGGCCTGGACCGGGACCGTGAAGGCGGTGGCGGCGAGAGCCGCCGCGATCACACCCACCACACCGGTGCGTGTCATCCGTCGTGCTGTCATGCGTTGCTCCTCGATCGTCCCCTGACGGGGGTTGCGATGGGGTGACGAGCGTCGGCGCACCGGGCCTGCACTGCTTTCAACGGGTGTCCCGGTCGGACCCCCGCCGACACTGTGGAGGATGACGAGGGACGGGCACGTAGAGGTTGAACTCCGTCGTACGGTTGTCTGGATTTCGGCCCCTTGGGGGATATGGGGGACTGGGCCGGGTGTTCGACAAGTGGCTTGGGGAGGAAAGGCGAGCCCTTGGCTCCGGCCGCCCCTGACGGTCCATGGCTTTTGCGGCTGTTTGCATCGGTCGGCTGCGAGTTGTGGTGGCCGAAAACAGGGTGCCGGTGGGGTGGATTCCGTCGAAGGGCAATCAGCTCGTAACCCTCTACCCCTGTCGCGCTACGCGCGTTGACTCTAGGCTGCCGCTCGCAGCAGTACCGCCACGGCCGAGTCGCAAGGGGACAAAGGGGACACATGTCAGCAAGATCGCATCAGATGAGACCGCACCGGAACCGGCGCCGCCTGCTCACCGCGGTCGCCGCGCTTACCACCGTCGGCGCACTGGTCGCCGCCGTGCCCGCGGGGGCGAAGGAACGCGACGACCGGCACGGCAAGGGTGGTGGCCACGGCCACGGCCGCACCGTGGATGTCCAGTTGCTCTCCTTCAACGACATCCACGGCCATCTGGAGCCGCCTTCCGGTTCGTCCGGTCGCGTCACCCACACCAACCCGGACGGCACCACCCGCACCATCGACGCGGGCGGTGTGGAATACCTCGCCACCCATCTGCGCGAGGCGCGCAAGAGCAATCCGTACTCCGTCACCGCCGCCGCCGGTGACCTCATCGGTGCCACCCCCCTGCTCTCCGGCCTCTTCCACGACGAGCCCATCGTCGAGGCCCTGAACAAGCTCGAACTGGACGTCTCGTCCGTCGGCAACCACGAGTTCGACGAGGGTGCCAAGGAATTGGCCCGCATCCAGAACGGCGGTTGCCACCCCACCGAGGGCTGTTACGAGCGCGGCAAGAAGTTCAAGGGAGCCCAGTTCCCCTATCTGACCGCCAACGTCACCCACGAGAAGAACGGCCGTCCGCTGCTGGACCCGTACTTCATCTGGGAGCGCAAGGGCGTCAAGATCGGCTTCATCGGTGTGACCCTGGAGGGCACCCCGGACATCGTCAACGCCGCGGGCATCAAGGGCCTGAAGTTCGGTGACGAGGCCGAGGCCATCAACAAGTACACCCGCATCCTGGAGCGCAAGGGCGTCAAGTCGATCGTCGCGCTGCTGCACGAGGGCGGCGCACCCGCTTCGACCTCGTACAACTACAACTGCGACAGCCCGGGCCCCGGTGACGGCATCTCCGGTCCGATCGTGGACATCGCCAAGCGGATCAGCCCGCAGGTCGACGCCCTGGTCACCGGTCACACCCACCAGGCGTACGCGTGCACCATCCCCGACCCCGCGGGCAAGCCGCGCACGGTGACGTCGGCGGCCTCCTTCGGTCGGCTCTACACCGACACCACCCTGACGTACGACCGGCGCACCAAGGACATCGTCCGTACCGCGGTCACCTCGGCCAACCACGTCGTCACCCGTGACGTCCCCAAGGCCGCCGACATGACCCAGTTGATCCAGCGCTGGAACACCCTGGCGGCGCCCATCGCGAGCCGTCCGGTCGGACATATCTCCGCGGACATCGAGAACTCGCCTACCAATGAACGGCCACTGGGCAATCTGATCGCCGACGCCCAACTCGCGGCCCTCGCGCCCGTCGACAAGGGCGGGGCCCAACTCGCCCTGATGAACCCGGGCGGCATCCGGGCCGGACTGGTGCACAAGAGCACGGGCACCGAAGGCGACGGCGTGGTGACCTACGGCGAGGCGTTCACCGTCCAGCCCTTCACCAACATGATGAACGTCGTCGATCTGACCGGCGCTCAGCTGATCACCACCCTTCAGCAGCAGGTGAGCGGCACCAACCTGGCGTCCCCGAGGATCCTCCAGGTGTCCAAGGGCTTCACCTACACGCTGGATCTGACGAAGGCCGGCGCGGACCGGATCGTCGTCGGCTCGATCAAGCTGAACGGCGAGCCGATAGACCCGGCCAAGACCTACCGGGTGGCGATGAACGAGTTCCTCACCGGTGGCGGTGACGGCTTCTCCGTCCTGAAGGAGCACACCAACAAGCTGGTCGGTGCGTCCGACCTCGACGTACTGCTCGACTACTTCACGGCGAACTCCACTCCGGCGACCCCGCTGACGCCCCCGGCGCTCGGCCGCATCACGGTCGTGCAGTAGTCGCCGGCCGGAGCATCGTGAAGTGCAGTAGTCCCGAAGTGCGGTAGTCCGGACGGGCAGTGGTCCGGATGTCTCGCAGTCCGGATGACGGAAGGGGGCGGTGGGCCCGGGAGGGGCCCGCCGCCCCCTTCTCCGTGCCGTCAGGGCTGCACGGTCGGCACGGCAGCGGTCAGTTCGAGCCGCTGCCCGCTGAAGGAATCGCGCAGCCGCCGGTCGTGGGTGACGACGACCAGCGTCCCGTCGTAGCCGATGAGCGCTGCCTCCAACTCCTCCACCAGGGCCGGTGAACAGCAGTCGCCCGCCCGGTTCGAGGGAGAGGGCATTCAGCCGGAGCCGGCCGGGGACGTCGACCGGTGGGCTCGTCGAGCAGGAGCAGTTCGGGCGAGGCAGCCAGGGTGGCGATTCGGGCCGGGGCCTGGCCCGCCCCACTCCGGGGCGGGCCAGGCGTCCTGGTCGGACTCACTCCTGGGGTGCGGCCTGGGAGTACCGGCTTCGCCACTGCGGCAGTAGTCGCCACAGCTGTCCGCCGACGACGAAGGCGATCGCTGAAAGCAAGTAGACGAGCGGGGTCCATGAACCGCCGACCATGGCGCCCGTCGCGCCATCGCGGAAGGTGATGGTGGCCTCGTTGATCACATAGTGCACACCGGGCCACTGGAAGTCCCCGGTGGCATGGGGTTTGGCGGCACGGACGCCGGCGGTGAAGGCGGCCTTCCCGCCCACCGCGAGGAGCCCCGCGACCACATGCACCATGATCAGCCAGATGGTGCCCATGGTGTAGGAGGGCCGCGGACCGTGCTCCCCGTACTCCGCGGCCAAATAGCCGGCGGCGTGGCTGCGCAGGTCGCCCAGCCCGCGGACCGCCTCGATTGCGCCGATGTCAGCCGCCGCGGCGTGGAGGTTGGCCCGTGTCTCGCGTCGCCTGGCGCGCTTGGACCGGATGGGCAGGTCGCCGAGGTGGGAGTTGAGAGCCCACACGGCGCGTTCGATGCGCAGCCGGTCGGCCCGGGTCAGCTCTGAGTCACTCATGCGGTTCATGTCAGCTCTCCTCGGCGGGCGGGGCGGGTTCGGCGGGTGCGGGACGGGACAGCACCGGGGTGACCAGTTCGGCCAGGGAAAGCCAGTTGCGCGCTCCTTCGGCCAGTGCCCGGTACCCCTCCTCGGTGGGGCGGTAGTACTTGCGCGCGGGGCCCGAACGGGATGCGACCAGTCGGGCGCTGACCCGGCCCTCCCTCTCCAGTCGCGCCAGTGCCGGGTACACGGTGCCGTCCGCGATGTCCGTCAGTCCGGTCACTCGCAGGCGCTGTACCAGTTCGTAGCCGTAGGACTCTCGTTCGGCGAGGAGCCGCAGCAGCAGGAGCGACAGGACTCCCTTGAGGAGTTGGGGGTCTGGTGTCGATGTCACGGTATTAAGTTAAGGCCAGTACTTGGTAATGTCTAGTAGCGGTTCCAGGGGTTGCCCTGAAGATGGCTTCACTAGCTCGCCACCGCCGTAACGCCGCTCGCGGTCCAGCTGCTCGCCGACCGGCGACGAAACCGTCCGCAAGGTGCTCGCTCCGGCCGAACGATCCGCCGGTCGGCCGGTCAGCCGGGGTTCCCGTTCGCTGCCGGGCTCACTCCCTGATGCTCCAGCCGCCGACCTCGCGGTACTCCGAATCGCTCACCACCGCGCCGTCACCCGGCAGCAAGGCGTAGTGAGAGAGGTTCCCGGCCCAGTACCGCAAGATCCGGCCCAACTCCTTGGCCTTCTCTTCGGCGCTCGCGAATCCATCCACATCCACTTCCAGCACGAATCTCATGCCTCCATGGTTTCACTGACGCTCCCTGTGAGACTTTTCGGGAGACTGAACCGAGAACAGCCCCAAAAGCTTCAAACCGTGGTGGTGATCAGTCCAGGGGCGGCGGCGGGTGGGAGGCACCCGGCAGCCGGATCACTGCCTTCGTCCCGCCCCCCGGTGCCGGACGCAGTTCGACCTCGCCGCCCGCCTGCTGCACGGTGCGGGCCACGATCGACAACCCGAGCCCCGACCCCGGCAGGGCCCGCGCCGAAGGCGAGCGCCAGAACCGGTCGAAGACGTGCGGCAACTCCTCCGCACTCACGCCCGGACCGTGGTCCCGTACGGTCAGCACGCCCGCGGTCAGACCCACGTCCACGGTCCCGCCCGGCGGCGAGAACTTCACCGCGTTGTCCAGGACGTTGACGATCGCCCGTTCCAGCGCCGCCGGCTCCGCCCGGACGTACCAAGGGCTCAACCGGGTCTCGAACGACAACTCGGGACCGCGCAGCCGGGCCCGTCCCAGGGCGGATTCCACGATCTCGTGCAACGCCACCACCGTCAGCGGACCGCTCTGCACGGCATCGGGACGCGACAACTCCTGAAGGTCGCCGATCAGCGCCGCCAACTCCGACATCTGCGCCTTCACCGAGGCCATCAGCGCCCGACGGTCCGCCGGCGGGATCTCCCGACCGGTCTGTTCGCTGCGCGCCAGCAGTTCGATGTTCGTCCGCAACGAGGTCAACGGGGTACGCAGTTCATGGCCCGCGTCCCCGATCAGCCGGGCTTGACGGTCGCGCGAGGAGGCGAGTGCGGCGGTCATCGAGTTGAACGACCGCGACAGCCGGGCGATCTCGTCCTCCCCCTCGACCGGAATGCGCACGGTCAGGTCTTCCGTGCGGGCCACGTGCTCGACCGCGTCGGTGAGCTGGTCCACCGGTCGCAGCCCTGCACGCGCCACCCACAGCCCGGCCGCACCCGCGCCGAGCACACCGATGCCCGCCAGGCCGGTGAGGAGGAGGGCGAGCCGGTTCAGCGAGGTGCTGATCTCATCCAGCGGCCGGGACACCGAGACCGCGACCACCACTCCCTGGCCGCGCAACGCCTGCGCGGTGGTGTGGACGCGCACGGCTTCCCCGTCGTCCGTGGTGCTGTCGTGGAGGGTGCTCTCGCGCAGTCCCCCGGCCACGGCGATGTCCGGCGATTTGATCTTGACCGCCTTGGAACCCGATGCCACACAGCGGTTGCCCGCCGCATCGATGATCTGGAGGTACGCGAAACGCGGGTACTCCTCGGTGGCGCTGCTCTTGCTGAAGCACTGGTTCCACGCCGCCTGCACCGAACCCTCCGATGCGACGGTGTTCTCCAGCGTGGTGTTCAACTCGTCGTTCAACTGGGCCCGGGTCAGCAGCCAGCACGCGACCGAAACCGCCGCCACGGCGATCGCGACGGCGGTGGCCACCAGCAGCGCGAGCCGGGATCTGAGCGCCAGTCCATGGAAATGGAGGCGGTCGACCAGCGAGGTCACGTCTCACCGCCGCCGGCCCGCAGCACGTACCCGACCCCGCGCACGGTGTGCACGAGCCGCGGCTCGCCCCCGGCCTCGGTCTTCCGCCGTAGATACATCACGTACACGTCCAGAGAGTTGGAGCTGGGCTCGAAGTCGAAGCCCCAGACGGACTTGAGGATCTGCTCCCGGGTGAGCACCTGCCGGGGGTGGGCCAGCAGGAGTTCCAACAGGGTGAACTCGGTGCGCGTCAGATCCACCGGGCGGTTGCCCCGGTACACCTCGCGGGTCGCCAGATCCATCCGCAGATCGGCGAAGTACAGCACGTCACGGTCCGCGTCCTGGTCGGCGTCGGCCGGGGCCTGGTAGGAGCTGCGCCGCAGCAGTGCACGGATGCGGGCGAAGAGTTCGTCCAACTCGAACGGCTTCACCAGATAGTCGTCAGCGCCGGCGTCCAGCCCCGTCACCCGGTCGCCGACGGTGTCCCTTGCGGTCAGCATCAGGATCGGCACGGTCGATCCGGCCCCGCGGATGCGACGCGCGGCCGTCAGCCCGTCCATCCTCGGCATCTGGATGTCGAGGACGATGAGGTCGGGTGCGTACGACTCCGTCTTCGCCAGCGCGTCGAGCCCGTCGACGGCCACTTCGGTGCCGTACCCCTCGAAGGCGAGGGAGCGTTGCAGAGCCTCGCGAACGGCCGGCTCGTCGTCGACGATGAGGATGCGTTCGCCTGCACGGGGGGTCGTCATGGGGTCAGCCTTGCACGCACTCAGATGGTCGCGCCGGACCGCAGGTCGTCCAGTACGCCCTTCATGGTGTTCACGGGAATCGCGAAGCCGAGCCCGACACTGCCGGCCGCGGAACCGTTCGCCGCGCTCGGCGCGTACATGGCCGAGTTGATGCCGATGATCTCGCCGCGCATGTTGATCAGCGCCCCGCCCGAGTTGCCGGGGTTGAGCGAGGCGTCCGTCTGGATGGCCTTGTACGTGGTCCTGGAATCACCGGTGTCGCCGTTGAACTCCCGGCCGCCGAACTCGAACGGCCACTCCTGCTGCTGGCTCTCGCGCTCCTTCGCGACGGTGACATCCCGGTCGAGCGCGGAGACGATACCGCTGGTCACGGTCCCGGTCAGACCCTCGGGGGAGCCGATCGCCACCACCTCCTCGCCGACCTTGAGCTTGCTGGAGTCACCGAGGGCCGCGGGCTTGAGGCCGCTCGCCCCCTGGATCTTGATCAGCGCGAGGTCCTTGCTGGCGTCGGTGCCGTTCACCTGGGCGGTGTAGGTCTTGCCGTCGCTGAGCCGCACCTTGACCGCATCGGCACCGGCGACCACGTGGTTGTTCGTGACGACCTCACCGCTCTCGGAGATGATCACGCCCGAACCGGTGGACGCGCCGGCCCCCGTGTTCGCGGAGATCTCGACGATGCTCGGGGACACGGCCTGTGCGACACCGGCCACGGTGCCCGCACTGCTGGTGGACACGGTGGTGCCGCGCACCCCCTGGCTCTCTGGGGTGCTCTGCTGGCCGGTGACTCCCTCCAACAGGGTGGCCGCCCCGCCGCCGATGGCCGCCGCCGCGATCGCGACGGCCACGATCAGAGCGACGGGTCGCCGCGCACGACGGTGCTGGGGCTCGGGGGGCTGGGTCGGGAACGGGGGCCAAGGGGAGGACTGGGGCGGAGTCTGAGGGAAGTCCGTCATGTCATTGACTGTCCCCGCGGTAGATGAGAGGAGTCTGAGTCCACCCTGAGAAGGGGCGAAGAACCCCGTATGCCCGAGATAAAGCCCCGGACGGGCCCACGCCGGTGCGCTGGCCGGTCCTCGTTCCCCGGGAGCACCCCGCGGGTACGGTCTCGGTGTCGACTCACCGAACGGAGACGCCAGGATGTCCGGTGGCACTGACGAACACATCGGCGCGCGCATCGCGTCCTATCGCAAGCTCAGCGGGTACACCCAGCGCGGCTTCGCCGAAGCGGCCCATCTCTCGCTCGGAGCCGTCCGCAAGATTGAGCGGGGGGAGCGGCTGCCGACCCAGGGCTTTCTGATCGCTGCCTCCCGGGCACTGCATGTGGCCGTGGAGGAACTGACCGGCCAGCCCTACCGGGGGGAAAGCCGATCTGACGAGCGCGTCCACGCACCGATCCAAGGAATCCGCGCCGCCGTCCGGCGTTATGACCTCCCTGCGGACTGGTACACCCACCCCAGGCCGATGCGCGAGCTGACGGCGGACGTCCGCACGGCCTCGGCCCATCGTGCCACTGCTCGCTACGGCCGTCTCGGCGCGATGCTCCCAGGACTCCTCGAAGAGCTGACGGCTGCCGTCCAGCTCAGCTCCGGCGAACCGCGCCGGGCCTCCGCCCGGCTCCTAGCGTCCTCCTACTACATGGCACATGGTCTGGCCTACCGGCTCGGGTACTCCGATCTCATCGGCCAGTTGGAGGACCGGATGCGCTGGGCGGCGGCTCTCTCCGACGATCCTCTGATGCGGGCCCTGGCCGAGTGGACGCACTCGTACTCCTTTGACGCCCACGGCGACTACGCCGGTGGCCTACGCGTTCTCGATGCCGCCCGCCAGGAGCTGGAGGAGGGCGGCCCGAGCCGGACACCCGAGCGGATCACGATGCTGGGCAGTCTGCATCTGCGGGAATCCACCATCGCGTCCCTGGCACGTGACGGCGATGCCGCAACACACCACATCGACGCGGCGACCCGGCTGGCCACCGAACTCCCCGGAGACAGTGACCACCTGCACAACCACATGACGTTCGGACCGGCGAACGTCGCCGTTCACGATGTGGCGGCTGCGGTCGAGTTGAAGAACCCGACGGAAGCAGTCGACAAGGCGGCGGGAATCCGCTTCCCAGCGGACATGGCTCGTACGCGGCAGGGCCACCACTTCGTCGCCGTGGCGCGTGCTCACTTCGACCTGGACCGTAGGGATGACGCACTCCGATATCTCCAGAGGGCACGGAAGGTCGCTCCCGAACAGACGAAGTTCCACCCGACAGCCCGAGAAACGGCCCGCCTGCTCACCACGAAGTACCGTCGCTCCACCGAGGAACTGCGAACGCTGACCAGCTGGCTTGGTGTCAAGGCGCAGAGCAGGCAGCAACTGCCGTAAGTGCTCCAGCCGGACGGGCCTCTGGGAGTGCGCAGAGATGAAGACTGTCCCGTGATTGTTTCGTAGTCCTCGGTCGTCGACACGCGCCGGTGCGCTGGCCGGTCCTCGTTCCCCGGGAGCACCCCGCGGGTACGGTCTCGGTGTCGACTCACCGAACGGAGACGCCAGGATGTCCGGTGGCACTGACGAACACATCGGCGCGCGCATCGCGGACTACCGGAAGCTGCGCCAGCTCACCCAGAGCGGACTGGCCCAGCGCGCCTTTGTCTCCCGGGGCACAATCGCCAAGGTCGAAGCCGGGCTCAGCCCGGCGACGCCTGCCATGGTCGCGGCGGTTGCCCGGGTCCTCGAAGTTGATGTCGCCGTGCTCAACGGGCAGCCGTATCTGTCCGAGATGCAGCAGGACAAACTCGACCGCATGATTGCGCCGCTCTCGGACGCACTCGACCTGTACGACCTCGGACCCGATGTGGATGTCGTGCCCCGGCCCGTGAACGAGATCGCCGCAGATGTCGAGAAGCTCTGCGCCGGTGCGTGTGCCACCGAGTACAACGGGGTCGGCTCCCGACTTCCGGGTCTGCTGGGCGAACTCACCACGGCCGTGAGCTTGCTGCCTGAGGGTGCCGAGAGACGACAGGTCGCAGCGTCCACGAGCTGGGCCTACTGGGTGGCGTATGAATTCGCCTCCCGTCTGGGCTATGAGCAGTTGGCCATGATCGCCCTGGAGCGGATGGGCTGGATGGCAGAGCAGGCACAAGACCCGCTGCTGCTAGCAATCCGTCATCGATATCGCAGCGCCATGCTTCTGCGGCGGGGTGACAACCGCATGGCTTTGAAGGTGCTGGAACGAGCCCATGTTCTCGTGGCCCAGCATGGCGATACGGGGTCGGTGCCTGCGTTGGCCGTATCTGGGACGCTGCACTTGGCCGCGGCCATTGCCGCAGCCCAAGCCCGGAATCAGGACGATGTGGCCAACCATCTGGAACTGGCCCGTACATCGGCGAACGAGATCGGACGGGATGTTCCCCGGGTGTACTGGGCCGCATTCGGTGCCACGAACGTGACTCACTTCGACGTTGCCGCCTCGGTCGAACTGGGGAATCTCGGCGAGGCGGTCAAGTCGTCCAAGAGCCTGGTCTTCCCGGCCGACCACCCCAAGATGCGCGTGGGCAGGTACTACATAGAAATGGCCCGGGCCTATGCACAGATGGGCAGAGCCGAGGCAGCCGAGAGATCCCTCCAACGCGCCCGCGAAGCTGCCCCCCAACAGGCCAGATATCACCCGCTGATGCGCGAGACCATCGCCGTTCTCGTCCGCCGCCAGCGGTGTGCTCCGCAGGGGCTGGCCTCCCTTGCGGGATGGGTGGGCATGTAGGGCCGTTCAGGGTGACGCAGTGTTCCTTTTTCGGGAACACTGCGGCTCTTTACTGTCGGCATCCTGACAGTCAGTAGGTCGTTGGTGACCCTCTGATCGCCCCGGGGGTGGTCCGTCTGACCAAGGAGCCGTGTATGAACCCGGATGTCTCGGTGCAGCGGGAAAGGCCGCTCATCTGCGGGGTGCAGGCCGTGGTGCCCATGCCGTTGGTTGCGCTCATGTTGCACACCGCGCCGGGCGCCGGTGATCCGATGTACATCGAGACGACGCTGAGGTGCAAGCTGGAGGCGCACTCCGGCGGCCTGCACTACGACCTGGTCTGGCAGTTGGACCGTCCTGCACACGGGGAGATGTGGGCGACTTGGGTGACGGAACAGCCGCCCCGGACCGTGTTGTTGCTCCCGGACTGCCCCACGGACAACGGTGAACCCGCTGGCCTCGACGAAGCTTGCACCCTCTTCGCCCGCCACCCGGGCGGGCACAGCTTCACCTACCGCGACCCCGACGCGGAGGCGATCGTCGGCAGCCCCGAGCACGATCAACTCCTGGCCGAGATCAACGCCCTGTTTCCGCGGCGCCCCTGAGACGCAAAGCGCCCTGGTGGACCGTTGCGACCGGTCCACCAAGGCTGCGCCGCACAGCCTTCGAGGAGCTGAACCACGTATGCGCGATGCTATCCGCCATGCCCTGCCCTGGCTGCTGGACTGCTTGCTTCCGGCATGGGGACGGCACGGTTGCCGTTCAATCCGGCTCTCAACCGGTTCTCCCGTCGAGCCCGTCAGTCCCTGGGCGAGGCCCTGGCCCACTGCCGTCCCCGCCCATGTCATCGAACGGCACACCCCGTTGCGGGGCGAGGACCTTCCGGCCGCCCGCCCGTATGCCCCTCGGCACCGTCCTTCGCGGACACTGCACTACGCCACCCACGGGTTGGGCCTCACCGACCTGCGGACCACGCGTGCCGGAGCCGCCCGATGAACCTCGGCGGCATCACCGTTCCCGTACCACTTCCGCGCTCTGCTCACTGCTGTCGATGCGGACGCCACACCACGGCGCCCATCACCGTCCGCTGGAGCCCTGAGGTGGAGCAGGCATGTCCCACCTGCGCACCTCATCTACCGCCGGCACCCAGCCCCGATGAGCTCATCGCCCATGCCGTCGCTCCTTCGGGTGGTTCGTCGTCGGAACGGGCCGCGGCCCCCGTCAAGCCCCCTACGGTGATCCGTTCGGCCCCGAAGGAAAGAGAAGGAAAGAGATCGAGGATGCGCCCCGCCAGGTTCCAGGAATTCGTGATCGCTCTGGCCAGGGATGACCCCACCGCCATCTCGGCGGCGAGCCTCGCCGAGATGGACGATTCGGTTCCGTGTGGGTTCGCGATCACCGTGGCCGACGTCACGCGCTGGGGCGTCGTCGGTCAGCTCCCCGACGGTGCCAAGCACGCGGACTTCGAAGACGCCCCGGTCCACGGTGACCCTGTCAAGCCCCAGGCCCCACCGCGGGCGACCGATCCTCCCGAGCAGTGGTTGGCCGCGCTCCTCGCCCGGTCCGGGTCGATGGAGATCGCGGAGGTGGAACGCTGGTCGACCAGGGAGGAAGCCCGCCCCGGCTACTTCGGTTTGACCGTGCGCTTCCACAACACAGCGCGCGTGTTCGTGCGCCTTCTCTGACCCCGGACGATACGTACCGGGGCCAGAGCAGCGTGCTGCTGAGCGCCGGGCCGCGTGACTACTCGCAGCCGCACGATCTGCGGATCACCAGTCCCGACGGGAACTGCTTCACCCGCTCCCGGCGCGATCCCGTCAGGCGCAGACTCTCGTCCAGGACGAGGTCCACCGCCGCGCGGGCCATCGCCGGGCGGTCCGAGGAGACCGTGGTCAGGGGCGGGTCCGTGAGATGGGCTTCCTTCACGTCGTCGAAGCCGGCGACGGCGAGTTCCTGCGGCACGTCGATCCGCAGTTCGCGGGCGGCCCTGAGCACGCCGAACGCCTGGTCGTCGGTGGAGCAGAAGATCGCGGGCGGGCGGTCGGGCCCCGCGAGCAGCTTGAGCGCGACCCGGTAGGCGTCGTACCGGTTGAACGGTGCCTCGAACAGCCGGCCCTCCACCGAGCGCCCGGACTCCAGCATCGCCCGGCGCCAACCCTCGACGTGGTCGGTGACAGGGTCGCCCACCGAGGGGAGCGGCTCCGGTCCGCCGAGGCAGGCCACGTACTCGTAGCCGTGCTCCAGCAGATGGCGCGTGGCCATCTGGGCGCCGCCGATGTCATCCGTGACGACGGCGACGTCGTCGATGGCCTCGGGCCGCTCGTGCAGCAGCACCACCCGCGCGTCCCAGGCTTCGATCTCGGCCGCGGCCTTCTCGTCGAGTCCCTGGCTGACCAGGATCAGTCCCGAAACCCGCATCCCGAGGAAGGCCCGCAGATAGTGGACCTCGCGCTCACGGCGGTAGTCGGAGTTCCCGACGAGCACCATCTTTCCGCGCTCGGCCGCCGCTTGCTCCACCGCGTGTGCCATCTCCGCGAAGAAGGGCTGCCGGGCATCGGGAACGATCATGCCTATGAGATCCGTGCGTCGCGAGGCCATGGCCTGCGCCACCCGGTCGGGTCGGTACCCCAACTCCTTGATCGCTGCGAGCACACGCTCTCGGGTGGCCGGTGCGACCGGCCGGGGTCCGTTGTTGATGACATAGCTCACGACGGCGGTCGAAGTCCCCGCCAGTCGCGCAACGTCGTCCCGCGTCACCTTGGCCACGAGCGGAGTCTACGCGCGGTGTCCTACCTCCGGGCAGGCCGTCCGGCTGCTTCTTCGACTCCGGAGGCTTCCTCCGTTCGAGTGACCGCAGAAGCAGCGGCTTCCTCGGCCGCCCGCTCAACTTTTTCCGGTACAACGAAGCGATAACCGACATTCCGCACGGTACCGATGAGGGACTCGTGTTCCGGTCCCAGTTTTGCGCGCAGTCGTCGTACATGGACGTCGACCGTGCGCGTACCACCGAAGTAGTCGTAGCCCCAGACCTCCTGGAGCAACTGGGCGCGGGTGAAGACCCGGCCGGGGTGCTGCGCCAGATACTTCAGGAGCTCGAACTCCTTGAAGGTCAGATCCAGCACCCGGCCCTTGAGCTTGGCGCTGTAGGTGGCCTCGTCGACCGAGAGGTCACCGTTGCGGATCTCCATCGGGGAGTCGTCGGTGGAGATCTGCTGGCGGCCCGTGGCCAGCCGCAGCCGGGCCTCCACCTCGGCCGGGCCCGCGGTGTCGAGGAGCACGTCGTCGATGCCCCACTCCGCGGTGACGGCTGCGAGCCCACCCTCGGTGACCACGAGGACCAGGGGACAGCCGGGGCCGGTGGACCGCAGCAGCTGACACAGGGATCGCACCTGCGGCAGATCGCGGCGGCCGTCGACGAGGATCACATCGGCGCCGGGGGTGTTCACGAGGGCCGAGCCCTCCGCCGGAGCCACGCGCACGTTGTGCAGCAGCAGTCCGAGCGCGGGAAGCACCTCCGCCGATGGTTGGAGTGCATTGGTCAGCAGCAGCAGTGAACTCATCGCGCCTCACCTGCCGGCTTCGTCGTTGTCTGGTGGTGCACGGTTCGCTCGCCCATAACGTCGGTTCCTCCTCGGTCCCTGCGAGGACGTATCGCGGCCCTGCTGCTTCCATACTGCGCGTGGTGCTGGTCGTGCTCCTGGCGGTGTCAGCCGTGATCCGACCTGCGGACCACTGTTGACTCCTCGCGTTCACCTACCTGTAACAACGGTGAGAAAACGCAAAAGGACCCGGGGGCTACGTCGCCCGGGTCTCTTCCCAGCAGAATAACCCACATGACTTCTGAGCCAGAGGGCCGATTTCACACTGTGGATGTTCCTCAGATCACTCACGGCTCCCGGCGTCATGTCCTTCGTACCTCGGACGCGGTACGGATCGAGGCGTTTTACCAGCCCTGTACGCGGGGTGTGAGCCATATAGCCGTCGCCGGTGCCCGTGGATCCCGCCGTGTGGTCGAGTGGCGGGCGCTGCGACGTGCGATGGAGGTCTTCGCCCGCGGTCGTGGCCGTGCTCACGTTCGTCCTGCTCGGACACGGCCGTTCGGGTGGCTCCCTGCACTCTCTGTCGACGAGGGGCACTCGGCCGGATCGCACACCTGCTGACCCCGGGCCGTCGGGCCGATGGACGATGATGGACGGCGACGAGAGGAGTGGCACATGGCGGCGGGCACGATCCGCTACTGGGCCGCGGCCAAGGCGGCGGCCGGCACCGCGGAGGAGCCCTATGCGGCGGGCACGCTCGCCGAGGCCCTGGCCGTGGTGCGGCAGCGGCACCCGGGGGAGTTGAGCCGTGTGCTCCAACGCTGCTCGTTCCTCGTGGACGGTGCGCCCGTGGGCACCCGTGGTCATGAGACGGTACGGCTTGCCGAGGGCGGCACGGTCGAGGTGCTCCCGCCGTTCGCAGGAGGGTGAACCCCACAGCATGAGCAGTGACCAGCAGTACCCTGCCGTACAACCGTCCCCGCAGCCCGGGCAGCCGTACGACGCCTACGACCCGTACGCACCCCAGCCGCCGCACGGCCAACAAGGCCAGGCGCAGCAGCAGGGGCAGGCACAGGGACAGCAGGGGCAGTACGGCGACGGCTCTCCCCAGCAGCCCTACCCGTCCGCCCACCCCGCCCATCCGCAGCCGGGGAACGCTCAGTACCACCAGGGCCAGGCCGCCCAGCCGTACGCGCAGGGGCAGCCCTATCCGCAAGGTGGCCAGGGGAGCCCGGCCGCCTCCGCGCAGACCTGGCAGGGCGAGACGTGGGACACGACGTACCAGCCCGCGGTCCCGCCCGCTGGCCAGAGCGGGGCGATGCCCCCCGAGGCTGCCGAGACCGCCTATCTCCCACCCGTACGGGATGGAGACCCGGCACCGGCAGCCGCCGAGACCGCCTACCTTCCGCCCGTGCGCGACGACCGTTCCCCCGGACGCCATGCGTCGCAGGCGACGGGGGCGCCACTGCCCCCCGAGGCCGTGCAGCGGCCTGCCGGCCCCGGACGCCGTGCTGCGCAGGCCCGACCCGCCGCTGCTGCACCGGCACCGGACAGCTACAGCACCCCCACCACGGCAGGGAACACCCGGATCACCGATGCCCAGCGCGCTCGGGCCGAGGGCCGTTCGCCGATCATCGCTCCCGGTATCCAGCCCGCGGCCCTGACCGCCGTACTCGGACTGCTCCTCGCGGGTGGCGCCGCCATCGGCTCCTACGGTCTGCTGCTGCCGCTCGTCGCGCTCCAGGCCGTGACCGCAGCCGGTTGGTTCCGGCTGAACGGCATGTGGCCCGCACGCCAGGGCATCGCGCTCGCCTTCGCGGGCGGGCTCGCCGCCGATGCCGCTCTGCTGGGGGCGGGCCGGGAGAACGCGCTCACCGCGATCCTCGGCACGCTCGGCGTCTGGGTGCTGCTCACCCTCGTGCTCCAACTCCGTAGCCACGCCGGTGCCGACGAGCGGATGTACGGCCTGATGGCGACCGTGGCATCGGCCGCCCTCGCGATCCTGGCCGCCGGGTACTTCGCGGCGTCGGACGACGCCGTGGTGGTCGGCGGGATCAGCGTTGCGGTCGCCGTGCTGGTTCGGGCGCTGCCACTGCCGGGTGCGGCGTCCGTCGTAGTGTCCCTGCTGGCCGCTGCGGGTGCCGGCGCGGTCGCAGGGGCGATGACCGACCTCGGTACGGGCGCCGCACTGCTCGGTGTGGCCGCGGGCGGGTTGGCGCTGGTCGGCCTGCGGGTCGCGAGCTACGACTACCCCTCGCGCTTCGTCCACTTCACCGCGGGCGTGGCACTGCCGCTGACCGCTGCGGCGCCGGCGGTCTATCTGATCGGGCGGGTCTTGGCCTAGACCTCTGGGATCGAACAACGGAACCAAAGCCAGCGCCCATACGTCGTTCGCTCATGACAGGGCGTCGTCCGGAACCAGCCAGTCCCTCGGGCGTCACGCGGAGGGGACGAACCAAGGTGGGGGACACCGGGCCATGCGCGCAGTGCGAATACTTCTGATCATCGGCGTCATCCTCGGCGGGCTGTTCGTCGCCGCCGACCGTCTCGCGGTCTCCATGGCGGAGTCCGAGGCGGCCGACAAGATCAGAACCTCACAGGGGCTGCGCTCGACACCGGAGATATCCATCAAGGGCTTTCCCTTCCTGACGCAGGTCATGGCCAAGGAACTCGACGAGGTCGGCATCAACCTCGGGGACATCACCGCGACCGCGGGTGGTCGGACGGTCAACGTCACGGAAGTCCGGGCCGAGCTGACCGATGTGAAGATCACGAACAACTACTCGTCCGCGGTCGCCGCCCGCGCCGACGGATCCGCTCGGATCTCCTACGCGGATCTCAGCCAGGCGGCCCCCAGCGGCGCGAAGGTCGGTTACGCGGGCGCAGAGCGGGCCGCGAAGGGGCAGGTCAAGGTCGTCGGCCCCGTCCTCGAAGTGCTGGAGAGCGCGGGCATCAACGTGCCGGGTACGTTCGAGGGGCTGCTCAAGGGGCGGGTGGCCACCGTCTACAGCACGGTCCAGTTGGACGGCGGCAGCACGGTCAAACTCAAGGCCGACTCCCTGCCGAAGCTGCCCGTGCCGGGCTTCGACGACGAGATCAGGCGCGCCCTGGACTACGACCTGAAGATCGACGGGATGCCCGCGGGCATCAAGCTCGACCGGGCCGAGGTCACGGAGAGCGGGCTGAAGTTCACGGGGACGGGCACGAACGTCTCGCTGGTGGGCTGAGCGGTGCCCCCTCGCCCGTGATGGTTCAGGGGAATTCGAGTAGGGGAGCCACGGTCGCCCGTGGTCGATCGTGGTCGTCCCTTTTTCCGCATGGTGAGACAGGTGTGTCCGCTGTGTAGAAGGTGGGCAGGCACACCCCGTCGCGGGGTGTCCGAAGGTGGATTCGACCCGATAAGCGTCTCGAATGATGGATGATCGTGTCTCATTATTCGACACACCGGTGACATCCCGCCCGGATCGTCCCTACGATCGGACCCATGAAGCGACAGGCGGATCTCACGAAGCGGCGGGCAGTAGACCTGTGCCGCGTCGCCGCCATGCTCTGTCGCGCCGTCTGAGCTGGAGCTCCGCTCCCGCATCCCTGGCCCTTCGACCTCTGTTCAGGGCCCGCCCGTGCGGTACGCCCGCCTCCCCGCGTTTGTGCGTACCCACACCGCCCTTCATCGCAAAGCCCGCCGCACACTGCCCCGGAGGAGAAAAAGCATGAGCCGCAGCGACGTCCTGGTAGATGCCGACTGGGTCGAGGCCCACATCGACGACCCGCAGGTCGCCATCGTCGAGGTCGACGAGGACACCTCGGCCTACGAGAAGAACCACATCAAGAACGCGATCCGGATCGACTGGACCCAGGACCTCCAGGACCCGGTCCGCCGTGACTTCATCGACCAGGAGGGCTTCGAGAAGCTCCTCTCGGCCAAGGGCATCGCGAACGACACCACCGTCATCCTCTACGGCGGCAACAACAACTGGTTCGCGTCCTACGCCTACTGGTACTTCAAGCTCTACGGCCACGACAGCGTCAAGCTCCTCGACGGTGGCCGCAAGAAGTGGGAGCTCGACTCCCGTGACCTCGTCGACGGCGCCCAGGTGCCGTCCCGCCCGGCCACCGAGTACAAGGCCAAGCCGCAGAACGGTGCGATCCGCGCCTTCCGCGACGACGTCGTCTCCGCGATCGGCGTGCAGAACCTGGTCGACGTGCGGTCGCCCGACGAGTTCAGCGGAAAGCTGCTCGCCCCGGCGCACCTGCCGCAGGAGCAGTCGCAGCGTCCCGGCCACGTCCCCTCGGCCCGCAACATCCCGTGGTCCAAGAACGCCAACGACGACGGCACCTTCAAGTCCGACGATGAGCTGAAGGCCCTGTACGAGGCCGAGCAGGTCGACCTGGCCAAGGACACCATCGCGTACTGCCGCATCGGTGAGCGTTCCGCGCTGACCTGGTTCGTGCTGCACGAGCTGCTCGGTGTCGAGAACGTCAAGAACTACGACGGCTCGTGGACCGAGTACGGCTCCCTGGTCGGCGTGCCGATCGAGCTCGGCGCGGCCAAGTAACCCCCGACCTTTCGACTTCTCGAATTCCGGATTTTGGAGAGCTGTATGTGTGGAGCGAAGGCCGGCGGCCCCGACGCCTCGACGATCAAGCCTGGTGAGACCACGATCCAGGGCCAGGTGACCCGCGACGGCGAGCCCGTCACCGGTTACGTCCGACTGCTGGACTCGACGGGCGAGTTCACCGCGGAGGTCCCGACCTCCGCCACCGGACAGTTCCGTTTCTACGCGGCCGAGGGCACCTGGACCCTGCGCGCGCTGGTGCCCGGCGCCACCGCGGACCGTACGGTCGTCGCCCAGACGGGCGGCCTCGCCGAGGTTGCGATCGCCGTCTGACGGATCGCATCCGAAGTGACCGCGGTCGTCGACCGTGGTGCAAGACCGGCCGAAGGGCCGCACCCCCGGGGGTTGGACGCCACTGGGAAACGGGGTGCGGCCCTTCGGTCGTTCGACGGCGAAGGCCCGACCGGCGCTCTGCCGGGCGCCCCTGCCGCCCCCGGCCCACAGCGGCTGGAAACGGCTGCCGCGGCCGACGCCGGCTGCCCGGTCGGCACCCTGCCGCCGTACCCTGGACTCATGTACGCACGGCGTCGGCGTGCCTATTTCCTGCTGATGGGCGGATGCCTCGTTCTCTTCGTGTCCGCCTGGGCCTTCGTGCGGCTGTGGTCGGTTCCCGCCGCGGTCGCCATGTGTGTGGTCGCCATGGTCATTCCGCCGGTCGCGGCGATGGTCGCCAACCGGCGGGGTCCCGATGACCGCTGGTGGGACGACCCGAGCGGAGACCCCAAATCCGATGAGTGGTGGGACGAGCTCGACGGCAAGCACCGCCCCTGAACTTGTTCCTTATCTACCAAGATCGGCCTGGTCTGCCGATGGCTTTGAGTGTCTCCGGGCGTTTGACGGTTTTGCCCACGTCGTAGCGGGGTGCGGGATGGCGGTTCTTGGTCCCGGGCGGTCGTCCGGGACCAGCGCCGCGAGGTTGGGGAACACGGGCCGGACAGAGCAAGTGGGCTCGGATGTTCCTGAACCCCCGGCGGACCCGGGCCGGGGTGAGGCGTTCGGGCTTGGTCGGCTTCTCCCAGGGCCGACGGAGGTCGGCGGCCAGCGGTCGGACGAGGTGGAGCTGGGTATGGGCGACGACCACAAGCCATGTCCACCGGTCCGCGGCCTCGGGAGTACGGACCTTCGGGGTGGTCCAGCCGAGAGTCTGCTTTCCGAACCTGAAGGTGTGCTCAAGATCGAATCTCCTGAGGAACACCTGCCACCACAGATCCACGTCCGCCGGGGCGGCGCCGGTCCTGGAGGACCACAGCCAGACCGGTGGTGCTTCCCGTTCCCTGGAGAGGTGCCCGACCTTCAGCCGGACCAAGGTGCCCTCGACAACGGGGAGTTCACCGTCGTGCTCCAACCAGGCCGAGCGGTGGGTCAGCCTCGGGTGGACCCGGTCCCACGCCTGGGCTTCGGCCTTGCCGTAGTTGGCGGTGTCGGTGACTGTGGTGATCGCCGCCTCGGGCCAGGTCTCGGGCTTGGCGAAGCGGAACTCCTTGCCGTGCTTCGGCGGCCGCCCTGGGGTAGGCCAGGGCGTACTCCTTGAGCGAGGGCTTCGGCAGCCGCATCACCCGGTCACTGCGGATCCGCCCGACCAGCCCGACCAGCTCGACAGGAAGATCCCGCAGGACCCAGGCCAGGCGGGTGACGGTGCGTCCGAGCGCAGCCACGGCGACACGTCGACCGCCAGCACCAGGCGCCCGCCCTCGAACCGGGGCAACGGCAGCCCGGCGAGCAGGGTCCTCAGCCTCTCGACATCGATCCGCCCCCGGTTGAGAGCTCCGTACAACGCGCCGTGCCCACGCCGGTGCTCGGGCACCATCGTCAAGTCCACCAGCGAGGTGACCGGCCCGTCGACGCACAACAGCGCGTCGGCCAGCTCGAACATTTCGTCACGCCGGGCGGCCAGACACTCGTAGAACTCTGCTCGGAAGCGTGATGCTTCCGCGAACGCTTCCCGCCGAACATCCGGGCGCACCACACTCATGACAACGGCCTGCGACTGGTTCTGTCCCGTCTCACGAGACCTTGCCTCCGTCTCACCGAACGTTCTCTGAATTTACAGACGAGGGCGAGATCGGATGAGGCAGCGCAGGCCACTGTACTGCCGCCCTGCGGCTGTCAGCCCCGGAAACGTGTCCGGCGGACAGCCTCAACTGGGCCGAGGGCGCCTCGGCGTCTCACCCGGCTTTTCCGCTCCGCAGGTCAGGACGTTGCCCGGGGCGGGTTCGGACCGCCAGGTAGCCGGTCAGGCCGCCCAGGGCGAGGCACAGCGGCGAGTACAGCGCGAGGTCCCAGTGCCGGAACTCGGCGGGAACTTCCCGCAGGTCGAGGCCGGACACCAGCAGGCCGCCCAGTCCACGGACGGCCAGCACGCCGGAGAGCGTCCACAGGCCCGTCCGCACCAGCCGCGAGGAGGCGAGCCGGTGCGCTGGCCGGGCGGCCGTGACCGTGAGCCACGCGCCCGCGCCGAGCAGTCCGGCAACCGCCGACGTGACGGGGACCGGGGGCAGCCGGCTCTCCTCGACGCCGACCACGACGGCCGCGAACTCGGCACGGGTGGCCAGCGGCCAAGGTGAGACCGTCCACACCGCGTGCAGGGCGCCCGCCGCCGCCAGGCCGACGGATGCGACACCGGCTGCGGCGCGGGCGCCACCGCCCGTACCGCTTTCCGTACCGCTTCCCGAGTGGTTTCCCGTACCGCCCGCCGAACCGAGCAGCCATTCCATGGCCTTCATGCTGCCGCCCTTCCCACTCCACAGGTCTGCCGCCGGCACCGGGGCAGATCCATGCATCACTGTATGGATGTTCCGTACAGTACTGTACGGAACATGGCGAAGGGCAAGGTCAGCAAGAGCGACTGGACGATGGCGGCACTGCGGGCGCTGGCCCGCGGCGGGGTCGCTGCAGTGGCGGTGGACGTACTCGCCAGGGAACTCGGCGTCACCCGCGGCAGCTTCTACTGGCACTTCGAGAACCGGGAGGCCCTCCTCGTGGCCGCCCTCGAAACCTGGGAGCGGCACGGTACGACAGAGATCATCGCGGCCGTCCGCGAGGAGGCCGACCCCCTGGCGCGGGCACGGACTCTGTTCGCCGAGGCGCTGGGGGACGAGAAGATCGCCGGGCTGGAGCCGGCCCTCGCCGCGCATACCGGCCATCCCGCCGTCGCCGAGGTCGTCGCGCGCGTCACTCGGGCCCGTCTCGCCTTCCTCGAAGAGGTGTACGCCGGCGTCGGCTTCGGGCCTCGGGACGCCCGCCATCGGGCCCTCGCCGCGTACGCCGCCTACCTGGGTTGGCTCGAACTGCGCAGAACGGCACCCGACTCAGCCCCCGAAGCGCAGCTCCAGGACCCCGGCTCGGCCGCGGCCCTCGACCACCTGGTCGACATGACCCTCGCACCGGGTGGTACAGACACCTGAACCACGGTCCCTGAACCACTGCCCCCTGAATCATGGACTGAGGACCGGCCGTCCCGAGGTCGCAGGCCCGAAACGACCGCCCGGGCCGGGTGAAGCCGTCGGTGCGCCCTCGGTACGTCAGTAGACGAGGGCCTGAACGCCCTCCGGCATGATCTCGCTGACGAAGACCTGGGCCCCGGCGATCCGTACGCCGTCGAGCACGTCCTTCTCCGTGATGTCCCGACGGGCCGCGCACTGGGTGCACAGGGTGATCGTCCCGGACGTCTGGATGGACGCGATCAGCTCGGGCAGCGGCGCCGCATGGGGCAGCTCGAACTCCGCGGCCCGTCCCGGCAGTGCGAACCACGCTGACTCCCCGGTCAGCCAGAGCGACACCTCCACGCCGCTGGCCACGGCGACTGCCGCCACGGTGAACGCCTGCGAGCAGCGTTCGGGCGCGTCCGCGCCGGAGGTCACCTTGATCACGAGCTTCTTCGCCATGTCCGAACTGTAATGCGCGGCGCCACAACCTCGTTCCGCGCCCGAAGGTCACTTGTGTGTATACGGAACGGAAACGCGCACGTCAGGTCTCGTGGAGGGACCCCTTTGGGCACGCAGGATTCGCAGGAACCACCGGACGGATTGTCGAGACAGCCGGCCGCAGCACAGCAGGAACGCTTCCCCACGCGGCGGGGGGAGGAGCTCACGGAGACGAGTACGGGCATGGGCACGACGAAGCCGGGCGGGCGGCGTGGCGGTCTCGTCAGACTGCTCGCCGTCGCCGCCGTGATCGGCGTCGCCGTGGGAACCGCCGTTGGCTACGGCGTCCAGGCCGAGCGGGAGCCCTCGCCGCTGCCCGCCCTCAACCAACCGGGCCTGGCCCATCCCGCCAAGCCGCTGCCCGCGGGCCGGCAGTCGGTCGCGCTGTCCGCCGCCGAGGACAGCAAGGTGAAGGCGGACGGCGATCTGCGCCGACTGCTGATCCCCAAGCCCGCCGGCGCCCGGGTCAACGACGAAGCCTGGTGGATCCAGGACGGCTGGACGAACCTGGAGAACTTCGCCCTCGACTTCGACCAGCCGGACTACATCTACGAGAGCGTCGTGGAGTCCGGCTTCCGCCGGGCCGCGGCGGCGTCCTGGTACCGGGGCGACAAGGACATCGACGTCCGGCTCATCCAGTTCGGCCAGACCCGCCAGGCCCAGGACTTCGCCGACGAACAGCACGCCTATATGCCGTACGACGACGAGTTCGGCGCCGGCAACGAGGGTGATGTGATCCAGGGCAGCGGCAACGGACGCTACTACGTCTACAAGCCCTTCAAAGAGACCGGATACGAGCCGCTCTACCAGGCCAGGGCCCTTGTGCAGCGCGGTTCGACCGTGGCCGACATCAGCGTGTACGACAGCAAGCCCATCGGCAAGAACGAGATTCGCACGCTGGCCGAGCAACAGCTGGAGCGTCTGTGAGCACCCCGAACTCCCCCGTGCCGCCCACGCCTTCGCCGGGTGCCGGGCCCGCTGAGTCCACCGGATCGCTGCGTTCGGTGCTGGTGCGCACGGTGCTGCCGGTGGTGCTCGTCCTCGCGGTCGTCGGCAGCGGCGCCGCCTACGCCACCGTCGCCGTGCGCGACGCCGATCGCACGGTGTCCACGGTGACCTGGGGCACGTTGGCACCCGCGGGCGAGGACCCCGCCGCCGACGCCCACCGCGGCCGAAGCTCCACCCCGCTCAGCAAGTTGCTGCTCCCGGTTCCCGAGGGCTTTCGACTCGGCCCGGACGTCGAGGAGTACGGCAACGACCACGAACTCAGCGGTGCGCGCGCCGCCACCGTGATGAAGGAGGCCGCCCGTCGCGAACTGACCGGCAAGGAACGCCGGGTGTTCGACCGGTTGGTGGATTCGCTGGGTCTGGAGGGGGTCGCCGCGCGCTCCTATGCCTCCGACGACAACGATCTCGTGGTCGGGATCGAGGTCGCCCGGGCGACGAACAAGCGGCAACTGCGGGCCATGTACCAGCAGCGGACGCAGTACGGCGTGCTGTCGAAGGCCCGCAAGGGCCCCGAGATCGCAGGACATCCGCAGTCCTTCTGCTACCTGGCCCCCAAGGACAGCGTCCTGGACGAGGACGGCAAGGCGACCGGGCTCGACGGGATGCTCTGCGCGGCGTACACGGGTGAGGTCCTGGTGACCTTCCGGATCAGCGGCACCGCGCCCTTCAAGAAGTCTGCGGCGACCGCGCTGGTCAAGCAGCAGCTGGATCACATCGCGTCCCCGGGGGAGTACGTATGACCGAGTCGACCACCCACCCCGCGCCCCCGGCCGCGGAGCCCCTCGCTGATTCCGCCGCTGAGCGCGCCGAGCCTGGGGCGTCAGGGACGTCAGGGGCGGCGGTCGTGCCGACCGGTCCCGAGGAGCCCACGGCCCGTACCGCCCCGCCCGGGGGCCGTCGGGTCCTGCGCACCGTCGGTCGGTGGAGCGCAGCCCTGCTGCTGTGTGCCGGGCTCGCGACGGGAACGGCGTACGGCCTCACTGCCCTGGAACGCACCGACGTGCCCGGTCTCGCCACCGAGAGCGACGGCCGATGGGAGTACCCGAAACTCACCCTCCCCGCACTCCCCCAAGGCAGCCCGCGCCCCTTCACCCAGTCCAACACGGGCGAGATCCACCATGCCGACCTGCGCAAACTCCTCCTCCCCGCGCCCAAGGGCGCCCGGCAGGACCCGAAGCTGACCGGCGGCTGGGTCACCCCCGACCGGTTCGCGGCCGAGTTGGAACCGGTCCACCGGGCCGAACTGAAGACCGCCCTCGACGACTACGGGCTGCGGCACATCGCGGGCCGCGGCTGGACCGTGCCGGACGGCACCTCGTCGCGGATCTATCTGCTCCGGTTCGACTCGGGCGACACGGCGGCGGCGTTCAAGGTGGACCACTTCGGCGGCACCGACTACCCGTCGGTGCGGCTCACCGAGGAGACGCTGTCCGAACCGGACCGCGGTTGGAAGGACCCGGGGCGCAACAGCCCGCTGTCCGAGCTGGTGGACGTCTTCGAGGAGATGGAGCCGGCCGGAGGCGTCCACGTCCGCCAGGCGTACATCCTGGCGGGGGACACCATCGCACTCGTCGTCCACGCCAAGGAGGGCAGCGCCGCTGCCGTTCCGTTCCACCAGACGGTGGCGCTCCAGATGCAGCTGCTCAGCTGATCCAGGGCCGCGGCCCACCGTGTCCCGGTGCCGGGACACGGTAGGGCGCCCGTCACGTCGGGCCACCTCACACATCTGACCGGGCCCCCACCCATTAGGCTGGGGCCCGGTCCGATTCCCGTCGGTCCACCACTCACCACAGCTCATGTCGAGTCACCGCGAGGAGCACACTGTGCTTGAGGCATTCTTCGAAGCCCTGCTGGTCCTGGTCTGCGTCGGCGTCGGCGCCTTCGCGTGGCTGACCGTGAAGAAGCTCTACCAGGGCCAGCGCTAGGGCCCTTCTTTCGGATCTTGCTGGGCTCGCGTGCCCTGGCACCGCGCCTCGCCGCGTTGTCGTCAATCACCAATGCTCCGCAGTGATTCATTCCTCCGCCTTGCGATCCACGGCACCAGACCCCGCTCCCTGATCCAGCCTGATCCAAAAGAAAGACCCTAGCTCCGACCTGCGGATCCCGGCCCTGTGGCTCGATCCAGCAGGTAGAACCCCGAACGCTTCGTGCTCCCGTACCGCACCTCCCCCTACAGATCGCCAGAGCCCTCATGATCGAGATTCCGTCCGACCTGAACCCGGACCTCGTCCCCCTCGCCTTCCTCCTCGGGACCTGGGAGGGCGCTGGCGTGTCCGACTTCCCCGGTGCTGAGAAGTGCAACTTCGGCCAGTCCGTCACCTTCAGCCATGACGGTCGGGACTTCGTCGAGTACGCCTCGCACTCCTGGGTTCTCGACGCCGAGGGCAACAAGGTCAAGCCGCTGGAGAGCGAGCACGGCTACTGGCGCATCGACAAGGACCGCAAGATCGAGGTGGTCATGGTCCGCGACCAGGGCATCGTCGAGGTCTGGTACGGCGAGCTCGCCGACCAGAAGCCGCAGATCGACCTGGTCACCGACGCGGTCGCCAGGACCGCCGCATCCGGCCCCTACAGCGGCGGCAAGCGGCTCTACGGGTACGTCAAGGGCGATCTGATGTGGGTGGGCGAGAAGACCACCCCGGACGTGCCGCTGCGCCCGTACATGTCCGCGCACCTGAAGAAGGTCGTCACCCCGGACCAGGTCGAGAACTGGGCCAAGGACCTCGGCGACCTCCCGGACGACGGCATCGCCTTCTTCCGCTAGGCGCCGCCCCGGCCGGCGGAGTGGACCGGGGCCCGATCCGTCAGGCCCGGGCCACCGCCCGCTCCTGCCTACACTGGGGGCGTGGTGAGCACCGATTGGAAGAGCGATCTACGGCGGCGTGGCTATCGGCTGACCCCGCAGCGACAGCTTGTCCTCGAAGCCGTCGACACGCTGGAGCACGCGACGCCCGACGACATCCTCTGCGAGGTGCGCAAGACGGCGTCGGGCGTGAACATCTCCACCGTCTACCGGACGCTGGAGCTGCTGGAAGAGCTGGGGCTGGTCTCCCATGCCCACCTCGGGCACGGCGCCCCCACCTACCACCTCGCCGATCGCCATCACCACATGCACCTGGTCTGCCGGGACTGCACCGGGGTGATCGAGGCGGACATCGAGGTCGCGGCGGAGTTCACCGCCAAGCTCCGCGAGACCTTCGGATTCGATACGGACATGAAGCACTTCGCGATCTTCGGACGCTGTCAGGAGTGCACGGCACAGGCGTCCACCCGGTCTTCAACTACCGAGTCGTAGGCTTGCTCCATGAAGAGCCCACTGCTGTCCCTTCCCGGTGCCGTCCCCGCAGAAGGAGTCGACGAAGGCGTCGCCGCGCACTACGGCGACCTCTTCCGTGAACAGCGTGCCCTCGCGGACGGCAGGGGACTGGTCGACCTGTCCCACCGCGGAGTCCTCACCGTCACCGGTGAGGACCGGCTGAGCTGGCTGCATCTCCTGGTGACCCAGCACCTGACCGAGCTGCGCCCAGGTCAGGCCACCGAGGCGCTGATCCTCTCCTCCAACGGCCACATCGAGCACGGGATGTCCCTGGTCGACACCGGTGACACCCTGTGGGCCCATGTGGAGCCGGGCAGCCAGGAGGCGCTGATCACCTATCTGGACTCGATGAAGTTCTTCTACCGGGTCGAGGTCACCGACCGCACCGAGGACACCGCCGTGGTCCATCTGCCCGCGGGCTCCATCGCGGAGGTCCCCGAGGGCGCGGCCGTGCGGGAGACCCCGTACGGACGGGACGTCTTCCTGCCCAGGGCCGAGCTGGAGTCCTTCGCGGCGGCACACGGTCCGCTGGCGGGGGTGTTGGCCCACGAGGCGCTGCGCGTGGAGGCCCACCGCCCGCGGGTCGGCTTCGAGACGGACCACCGCACGATCCCCCACGAGCTCGGCCTGATCGGTACCGCTGTCCATCTCCAGAAGGGCTGCTACCGGGGGCAGGAGACCGTGGCGCGCGTCCAGAACCTGGGGAAGCCACCGCGGCGGCTGGTCTTCCTACACCTCGACGGCAGCGAGGTCCATCTGCCGGTGCCGGGCACCGCGGTCCGACTGGCATCGGACGGTGGCGAGGACGGTCGCAAGCTCGGCTTCATCACCACGTCCGTGCGCCACCACGAACTCGGTCCGATCGCTCTTGCGCTGGTCAAGCGGAACGTACCCGTGGACGCCGAACTGCTGGCCGGCGACACCGCGGCGGCCCAAGAGACCGTGGTGGAGCCCTAACAAGACCTTGCGCTACGGGCCCGGCACTCCCGGGCCCGTGGTTCGCCGGGCCGGCACTCCCCAGACCATGGTGCCTTCGCCGGAGCGGTCACATCTCGATCAGTACGGTGAACGGACCCTGGTTGGTGAGCGAGACCCGCATGTCCGCACCGAAGCTGCCCGTCTCTACCTGTGCGCCCAGACTTCTGAGCTGCGCCACCACCTCGTCCACCAGCGGTTCCGCGACCGGCCCCGGCGCGGCGGCGTTCCAGGTGGGGCGGCGGCCCTTGCGGGCGTCCCCGTAGAGGGTGAACTGAGAAATCACCAGCAAGGGCGCATTTACGTCCGAGCAGGACTTCTCGTCCGTCAGAATCCGCAGCGACCAGAGCTTGCGGGCCAGTTGAGCCGCTTTCTGGGGGGTGTCGTCATGAGTGACCCCGACCAGCACACACAGTCCCTCCCCGATGATCTCGCCGACCGTCTCGGTCCCTGACCCGTCCGTCACGACGACGCTCGCGCCGTCCACCCTCTGCACCACCGCACGCATACAGACCAACCTATCTGGGGCTGAACGGGTGCAGAGCACCTGCGTCGGACGGTAGCGGAATGGCACGATGCACTCAGAGGCGGTGCTTCCCCTCGATCCCGTCCCGGGGAGAGCCGTCCCGGACCGTCGGTCGTGGGAGGCCCCGCCCCCGGCCGCAGCGCCGGGGGCGGCCTCACCTTCGGCCCTCGGGGCCCGGGGAGGCCCCAAGCACCGGTCGAGGTCGAGGAGACGGAATGCGTGACCGACGCACTCCTCCCTAAGAGGAGGGACCACACGGCTCGTGCCGTGCCGTTTCTGCACCGTTGCCGGCCGCCCGCCCGGAGTGCTCGTTGAGGTCTCACACCAGCCCCACCGCCCGTCACCACCCCTTCTGCGGACAGAAGTCGCCCCGCCGCGTCCGCGCACCTGCCGACCGTCCCGGCGCGGACCCGGGCCGGCTCCCTCCGGGCGGCTGCTCCTGCCCCGCTCCGCCCGCGTCACTCCTGCCCCGCTCAGTAGGAGTCCGTTCCTCCTCCGCCCCGACGGGCGGAGCACCCATGGAGGCATCCGATGAATACGTCTGGCACGGGACAGCCCGCCGGTCCTGTATCGATTCCCACCTCTCACCTGGCGATGGCGACGACCCGGCCGGCCCTCCCGCCCCAGCAGCGCGCGGTGCGCGCCGACCCCTCCCACCTCTCGCCCGGCGACGATCCTGACGCCGGTCCGGACGTCCTGCCCGACCCCGTGCCACACGACCTCCCCGCGCTGCGACTGCCCGAACTGCGCACCCTGCGCCGCGACTCCCAGCGCGACGAGGCCGATCTGAGCTACGTACGCCGACTGCTCCAGGGGCGGATCGACATCCTCCGGGCCGAACTGAACCGTCGTAGCGCCCCCGACACGCCCATCGACCCCGAAGCTCCGGTCGTCGACCGGCTCTCCGAGATCCTCACCGACGCCCCCTCCCGGCACCGCACGTCGGCCCGTCATGTGACGCTGTCCACGCCCCACGCCGAGGAGTACCGACGTCTCGCCGCCGACATGCTCGCCGATGTGGAACTGTCCGACCTCGATGCCCGTACCGGCGATGAGCTCACGGCGGGACTCGGTCGGCTCAGCCGCTACGAGCAGCAGGTTTCCCATCGGCGCCAGGTGTTGCAACGCACGGCGGACGAATGCAGCGCGGAGATCGCCCGCAGGTACCGTGAAGGCGAAGCGCAAGTAGACGACCTGCTGACCTGAGGCGATCCTTCGGGGGCGGGTCACCGTTGTGGAGGAACGACGATGAGCACCACTCCTGCCGTACCCCCCGTGCTGGCCGAGGTCGTACGCTCCGGATTCATCGAGGGGCACCACCGCGGCTCGCTGGTGGCCCTCACGTCCGACGGTGAGGTCGAGTTCGCGCTCGGCGACCCCTTCGAGCCGGTCTTCCCCCGTTCCAGCAGCAAGCCGTTCCAGGCGGCGGCCGTGCTGCGGGCCGGGCTCGATCTGGCGGGGGAGCGGCTGGCGTTGGCCGCTGCGAGCCACTCCGGTGAGGGCTTCCACCTCGATCTGGTCCGGACGATGTTGGCCGAACACGGCATCGCCGAAGACGAACTCCGTACGCCTCCCGATCTGCCGCTCGACCCGGTCGAAGCCGAGGAGTACCTGGCCGCCGGCCGGGTGCGGGAGCGCATCACCATGAACTGCTCCGGGAAGCACGCGGCGATGTTGGCGGCCTGCGCGCACAACGGCTGGGACCGCACCGGCTACCTCGATCCCGCGCACCCCCTTCAACTCCTGGTGCGCGACGTGGTGGAGGAGGCCGCGGGGGAGCCGGTTGCGGCCGTCGGCACGGATGGTTGCGGTGCGCCGCTGATGGCGATCAGCCTGATGGGGCTGGCCCGGGCCTTCGGTTCGCTCGTGCGGGCTGCTCCCGGGACGGCGGAGCGGCGGGTGGCGGACGCGATGCGGGCGCACCCCGAGTACGTGGCCGGCACGCGACGAGCCGACACCTGGCTGATGCGGGACGTTCCCGGGACGCTCGCCAAGATGGGGGCCGAGGCGGTGCAGGCGGTCGCGCTGGCCGACGGCCGCACCCTCGCCTTCAAGATCGACGACGGTGGGGGCAGGGCGCTGGGGCCGGTGCTGGCACGGGCCGTGGAACTGATGGGCGTACGGGCTCCGGTGCTGGCCAGAATCGGACGTGCACCGCTGCTCGGCGGTGGTCGCGAGGTCGGGGAAATCCGCGCGACTTTCTGAGGTTGCGCTGCTTAGCGTGGACGGCATGACCCTAGAGACCCGAACCGTCACGGAATCCGAGTACCCAGACTGGCTCCGGGCCGTGTCCACGGGGTTCCTCCAGCCGCCGACGCCGTCCGACGAGGAGATCGCGGCTCGTCGCCCCGGCGCGGACCTCTCACGGACGCTCGGTGCCTTCGACGGCGGGCGCTGCGTGGCGACGTACCGGACGTTCGAACAGCAGCTCACCGTGGTCGGCGGCGCCACCGTGCCGTCGAACGCGGTCACCAATGTCGCGGTCACCCCGACCCATCGCCGTCGCGGGTTGCTCGGCAGGCTGATGACCGCGGACCTGGCGGTGGCGAAGGAACGCGGCGATGTGGTGGCCTCGCTGATCTCGGCCGAGTACCCGATCTACGGTCGCTACGGGTTCGGCCCGGCGACCTGGACGACCGAATGGGAGGTCGACCTGCCGCGCACGGGCCTCGACCGTCGACGCGCGTACGCCCCGGAGGGTGGTCGCATCGATCTGGTGGACCCGGCGGACGTCCGGGTGCTCGGCCCGCAGCTGCACGCGCGCCGGACGGCCGGCCGACCGGGGAAGGTGAGCCGCAACGAGCGCTGGTGGCAGCTCGGCACCGGTGCGGTGACGGTGCCGAGCCAGCCGTGGAAGGAGCCGTTCTACGCGGTGTACCGCACGGCCGATGGTCGGGTCGAAGGGCTGCTCACGTACGACTGCGAGGACCACTGGGGCCGGGCCAAACAACCCCAGCACCTGGCGCAGGTACGCGATCTGATCACTGTGACCCCCGCCGCCGAGCGTGCGCTGTGGCACCACGTCTGCTCGATCGACTGGGTCTCCGCGCTGCGCACCGGCCACCGTGCCCCCGATGACCTGCTGCCCAGGCTGCTCCCCGACCCGCGGGCGGCCACGGTGCGCACCCAGGCGGACTTCCTGTGGGTGCGGGTCCTCGATGTCGTACGGGCGCTTGAGGCACGCACCTACGACGTCTCGGCGACCCTGGTGCTGGAGGTCCACGACGGGCTCGGCCTGTCGTCGGGGCGGTACCGGCTGGAGGCGTCCGAGCAGGGCGCGCACTGTACGAGGACGACGGAAGCGGCTGATCTGACGCTCGACGTGAGGGAGTTGGGGGCGCTGTACCTCGGTGACGAGTCGGCGTTGCGGCTCGTGGAGTTGGGGACGTTGGAGGAGCACCGGGAGGGCGCAGCGCGCACGGCCGAGCGGGTGTTCCGCACGCCGCGGCGGCCCTGGTGCCCGGACGTGTTCTAAAGGGTGTTGTGTTCGGGGCGGGCGGCGGTCGATCCGCCGCCCGCTCGGGGCGGATCAGCCGCCGGAGGAGATCAGCGGGGCCATCAACAGCAGCCCGCCGATGCCTGCGCAGGTGGCGTTCTCGGACTTCACGCCGACCGTGAGCAGGGCGAGCCCCAGGGCGGCCATGAAGCCGAACCGCACTTGTACGTACTGCTCGATCAGCAGGGTGATCACGGGCATGGCGTCCCTCCTCATGGTCGACCGGTCGTGTGTGCCCGGCCGGCGCGGGCGCGCCGGGTGGGCGGTGCCGTGGGGGGTCTGGTGGTTCCTGCGGTACGAGCCGCACAGCACCCCGTACGCCATCGGACGGGAAGCCGGGATGCGCCGAAGGGCGCAACAACTTGGCTGCCAACTGTCAGCCAACTTAAATAAAGTTGTCCCCACTTGGTCGCGATCGATAAACAACTTGCAGCTCTCTCCCGTTAGATGGTCGGAAGTTGTAGCGTTCTGCTGTGAACTCCGAGCACGGACAGCAAGCGGCGAACGGCCGTCACAAGCCCTCGCCGGCCGAGATGGCCGACATCCTGACCGGGCGCATCCGCTCGGGCGCCCTCCCGCACGGGCAGCGCATGCCGACCCAGGAACAACTGGCCGAGGAGTTCGGCGTGGAGCGCCGGGCGATCCGCCAGGCCCTGGACCTGCTGCGCCGGGCCGGTCTGCTGAGTGCGGCGGTCAAGGGCGCCCCCGCACGCATCACCCGCCCCGCCACCGCGGACGTCTCGGCACAACGCCCCCAGCAGACCGATGCCGGGCTCGGCCCCCGGCTGATGACCGCCTTCCGGGAGCCCCACGTACGCATCGACGCCGTCTCGCTGACAGCGGAGTCGCTCAACCTCGCCCTCGCCGAACCACTGCGGCTGATGCGGACCGGCCAACTCAGCCCCGAGACCGTCCGGGTGCGGCTGATGGTGCCCTCCCGCGATCTGGAACTCGCCTTCCCCCGGCCCGCGGGGGACGTCGGCAAGGTGCGCCTGGTGCACGAGCGTTGGCTTGCGCTGCGCAACAGTCACGGCCAGGTCCTGCGCTCCAGCCTGCGAGCCCTGCGCACCACCCGGGACCTCGACGTCGAAGTGACCTTGCGGGCACTCCCCTTCACCCCGCCCGTCAAGCTCTATCTGGTGAATGGCGAGACGGCGCTCTTCGCCTTCTACACCGTCACCAAGCGCAAGGAGCAGATCGACGGCGCGTCCACGGAGATCTACGACGCACTGGGGAGCGAGTCGGTGCTCTTCCCCTTCGAAGGCGCGGGCCAGCCGCGCGACGAGGTCTTCGTGGCGCAGTCACAGGCGTGGTTCGACGGCCTGTGGGGCACGCTGGCCAAGGAGATCACCCTCGGCTGACGGCGTTTTTGCACCTCTCGGGCCCGCGCCGATCGCATCGGGCGCGCTTGGCCTGCCGGCGAACGCGGCAGGCAGTATGGAAGGACGGCGCCGGCCCGACGGCGCCACCCGCCTGGTCCGACGGACGGAGCGATGTGACTGGCTCGCCCCCGGCTGCGATAGCCGCCCTCTTCTCCGCTGCCGGATGCGTCCTCTTCGATTTCGACGGGCCGGTCTGCCATCTCTTCGGCCGCCACCCGGCAGCCTCCGTCGCCGCCGGGCTCAGACGGTGGACCGAGCGGCGCATTCCGGGCGGAGTGGCGGTGGAACCCGGGGCCGAGGACGATCCGTTGGCACTGCTCAGGGCCGTGGCCGATGCCCATCCCGGTGACCCGCTGGTCCAGGAGTTGGAGCGCAGGCTCACCGCTGAGGAGGTGCGGGCCGCGCGGACGGCAGAGCCCACCCGGGGCGCGGAGGCGCTGATCCGCGGACTGCACCAGGCCGGTTATCGACTGGCCGTCACCACCAACAACTCTCCGGACGCGGCGCACCACTACCTCGCCCGTGTGGGCCTGTCGGCCTCCTTCGCCGGACACGTCCACGGTCGGGCGCCGGAGGAACCCAAGTTGATGAAGCCCGATCCGCACTGTCTGCGCAGGGCGCTCGACACCACGGGATCGACTCCCGACGAAGCCGTGATGATCGGTGACTCGGTCGCGGACGGCGAGGCCGCGGCCCGGCTGGGGGTGCCCTTCCTCGGGTACGCCCGGGGCGGAGCCAAGGAAGCGCGGCTGTGGGAGGCGGGTGCGGTGCACGTGGTCACCTCGATGGTCGACCTGCTGCCGGTCCTCGACGGACCGCACCGGCATCCGCCTCGGGACCTGCGCCATGATCTGCCGCGGGATCTGCCGAGGGAGGATCGGCCAAGTGGGTACAAACTGCTCTGAGTTGGCCCGTGTGGCGTCGTCGGTCACTGCCTCGGCGTGAGACGGTGGGGTCACGCACGGCGTGAGACGGTGGGGCCTGGCAAGGACTCCTCCGAACGAGGCGGTCCGTCACGGGCACATCCGCGGAAACCCCCACCGGGGTGGTAGCGGAGGAGTAGCTTCCTTACATCGCTTTCCGGTCACTGCTTTCTCAGAAGCATCAGGGGTAACAGGGCCACTGAGGCGTCAGAGGCACCCGGAAGAGCGGGAAGCCAGACGGGGAAGCCCGCAGCCGTCCGAGTGGTCGACCACGGCGACGGCGGGGCGCCAGGCCGAAGGACCACCGACACCCCCACCAGTAGGCAAGAGCACCAAAGGCACCAGCGATGACAGACGAGACGGCTTCAGCAGCTCATCGACAGGCCGTCGAGCTGAGCAACGGCGATGGAGAGGTCTTCGGACCGCTCAAGGGCTACCACCACGAGACCTATGCGTTCTCCCTGCCCGAGGGCAATCCGCTGGGCGCCCGCTTCCAGCGGGGCAAGCTGCGGGCCCCCCGCCCCGGGGTGTTCTGGTACGACCGGCGCTGCTTCGCATCCGAAGACCGGCTGCTCACCGCGTTGAAGGGCAGGGTCACCCGTATTCCGGACACCGTGGAGGTGGCCGAGAACATCTTCCTCCAGGGCTTCATCGAGGGAGCTCCACCAAATGCCGGTGCCCTGCCCGGCCGCCCGCTCACCGCCCGGCACGAACAGCAACTTCTGCTTCTCTTCCGTGAGTTGGTCGCCGTGAAGACCAGTGAGCTGGACGGAGTGCCGCGCAGCTGTGAGCCGGACGGGCCCGGTCTCGACAGCGAGGACTCGCTCGGCTTCCTGCACCGACTGATCTCCTTCACCGAGAACCGGGTGTACCGCGACGGCCTCGACGCCTACGGCGAGATCTTCGAACGGCTGGGAGTCCGCGGCACCGCCCTGGAAGCCCTCAGAACCCCGCGGCGCCCCTTCACCGAACGTCCCTTCGCCCTGGTCCACGGCGATCTGCACCGACGGAACTTCATCGTCGACACCTCGGGCGACCTCTGGACCATCGACTGGGAACTCGCCATGATCGGCGACCCGCTCTATGAACTGGCCACCCATCTCCATCTGATGCGCTACGTGCGGCGCGACGCCCAACGCGTCGGGGCCAGATGGGCGCAGGCGGTGGAGGGCGTGTTGCCGGGGAGTTCCCGCGGCTGGGAACGCGATCTGCCACACCTGTTGGCCTTCAAGCGCACCCAGTCGGTCTTCACCGACGTCATCCGTACGGCGAGGATGCTGAGCGACGGGACCGATCCGCACTGGCGGGGGTTGCCCGCGGCGGCCTGGAAGGTCCGACGGGCGCTGGTGGCGGCACAACGGCCGCTGGGACTGCGGGGCGTACCGAACCTTCCGCAGGTGATGACGGTGTACTCGGAGTGGTGGCGGGCACAGGGCGGCTGACCGGCGGCCCCTGCCCCCGCTAAGAGGACTGTGGGCCCTGTGCGCCGGTACGGAGCCGGTGCCCAGGGCCCACAGTCGTCGTTCAGGGCGACGGGCCGGATTCGGTCCCTGACCGGAACCCGGGGTCCCACTCGCCGGGCCCGCCCGACCCCTCCCCCGAGGAGCGGCCGACTGCCGACAGGGCTGCCGTGGTCGATCGTGCCCACAGCGGCACGCGTACGGATCTCATCGTGTCCTCATTCCGAAGAGGGTGCCCGACAGGGCGACGGCGACGGTCAGGATGCCCGCGCACCAGGCGAGTGCCGTCCAGGGCGCGGTCCCCACCGACTCGTTGAGCAGCAGACCGCGCAGGGACTCGATCAGCGAGGTCACCGGCTGGTGCTCGGCGAATCCGTGCAGCCAGGTCGGCATGCTGTCGATGGGGACGAAGGCGCTGCTGGGGTAGGGCAGGAACGTCATGAAGAAGGTGAAGCCGCCCGCGGTCTCGGGGGTGCGGGCCAGCACCCCGAAGGCCGCGGAGAGCCAGGAGATCGCGATCAGGAACACGAGCAGCAGACCGACGGCCGCCAGCGCACCGGCGAACGTCGGCGAGGGCCTGAAGCCGATCAGCAGGGCCACGCCGAGCACCAGGACGGTGGAGGCGATGTTGCGCAGGGCGCTGGCGGCGACATGCCCGGCCAGGATCGCCGTACCGCCGACGTCCAGGGAGCGGAAGCGGTCGATGATCCCGCCCTTCAGGTCCTCGCTCACCCCGACCGCCGTGGTGGCTCCGCCGAAGGAGGCGCAGAGGATCAGGATCCCGGGGACGACGTAGGTCACATAGGCGGTGCCCGTGTGGATCGCTCCGCCGAAGAGGTAGACGAAGACGAGCATCAACATCACCGGAAGCACCAGTGAGGTGATGAAGGCGTCGGTGTTGCGTCCGCTGATGCGGATGCTGCGGCCGGCCATGGTCCCGGCACGGCTCATGCCGGTCAGTACGTCAGACATGCTGGTGCTCCTTGCCGGTCAGAGTGAGGAAGACGTCGTCGAGCGTCGCTTGGTGGACCGAGAAGCGCAGAACGTCGCTGCGGTCCGGGTCCGCTTCGTCCAACAACGCGCGGACCCCGGCGGCCGATCCGTCCGTGGGTAGGCCGATGGTGAGAGTCTCCGGGATGTGATGCAGTCGGCGCGATTGCTTTTCCGCGCGCTGCACGATGCGTAGATAGGCCGCCGGGTCCACGGCGACTAGATCGAGCCGATGCCCGGCGACCTGCGACTTCAGCTCGTCGGCCTTGCCCTCGGCGACGAGTCGACCCCTGTCGACGAGCGCGATGCGATCCGCGAGTCGATCCGCCTCTTCCAGGTACTGGGTGGTCAGGAAGACGGTGGTGCCGTCGCGTCGCAACTCCCGTACGAGGTGCCACAGATCCTGTCGGCTGCGTGGGTCGAGTCCGGTCGTCGGTTCGTCGAGGAACACGATCTCGGGCTCGCCGAGGAGGCCGGCCGCGAGGTCGAGCCGGCGGCGCATACCGCCCGAGTACGTCTCGGTCCTGCGCTGCGCGGCGGCGGTGAGGTCGAAGCGCTCCAGCAGTTCGGCGGTGCGTCGACGGGCTGCCGCCCGGGACAGTCCGCGCAGCCGCCCCATCATGCGGAGGTTCTCGGCGCCCGACTGCTTGTCGTCGAGGGCGACGAACTGGCCGGTCAGGCTGATGGCACGGCGTACGCGGGGGCGTTCGGCGAGTACGTCGTACCCGGCGACACGGGCCGAGCCGGAAGTCGGTCGGGTGAGCGTGGCCAGGAGGCGGACGGTGGTGGTCTTGCCCGCCCCGTTGGGGCCGAGGAGCGCGAAGACGACCCCGCGTTCGACGCGCAGGTCGATCCCGTCGAGCACGGTCGTCTCCCCGTACCTCTTGGTCAGGGCGGTGGTCTCGATGGCGGGTGGGGGCTGGGTGGGCATGATCCTCACTCCCTACTGCGTATGTGTTACGCTCTATTGCGTAAGGCTTACGCATTACTAGGATGGGAGTCAAGAGGGTTCGATCCGATCGACACGAGGCGGCGCCGATGACGCACAGCGGGGACGACAGCGATACGGGCCTGCCCGCAAGCCTCGCGGCGGCCTGGGGCCTGCGCGAACGCCCCGCGAAAGGACCGCGGCCCGGCCTCACCCTGGGGCGGATCGTGGATGCGGCCGTCTCGATCGCCGCACAGGAGGGACTGGCCGCGGTCTCGATGGGCCGGGTCGCCAAGGAGTTGGGCGTGGCCACGATGTCCCTCTACCGGTACGTGGCGGCCAAGGACGAGCTCTACGTCCTGATGCTGGACGCGGCGGTCGGCCCGCCCCCGCCGCCCCTCCCCGCGGGGGCGGGGTGGCGAGAGGCGCTGGCCGAGTGGTCGTGGGCGTATCGCCAGGCGCTCCGCCGCAACCGCTGGACCCTGCGCATCCCCGTCTCCGGCCCGCCCGCGACACCCAACTCGTTCGCCTGGTGGGAGAGGGGCCTCGCGGCACTGGAGCGGACCGCGTTGGACGAGGGCGAGAAGCTCGCGATGATCCTGGTGATCACCGGTTTCGTCCGCAACGAGGTGCTGATGATGACGGAGATCGAGGAGGCCGTCGCCTCCAGCGGTGCGAGCCCGGAGGAGGTCATGCGCCGCCATGAGCGCATCCTCAAGCAACTGGCCGACCCCGCGCGCTATCCGGCCGTGGCGCGCATGCTCGACGTGGGGGTGTTCACCGGCGAGAGCGATCCCGACGAGGACTTCGCGTTCGGGTTGGACACGGTCCTGGACGGGGTGGCGGCCCTGGTCGCCCGCAGGAGCGAGCCGGGCACCGCGGCCGTCGAGCCGGTGCGCGATGAGCCCGTGGCACGTCCGGCTGTGCGAACGCGCCACGGGCACTGAGAGCGTGACGCCGGGCTCCGCGAGGCAGGCCCTGAGAGCGGGCCGCTAGGCGGGCGCCGCCAGTTGGACCGGTGCGCCCGCTGGTTCGACCCCCGCCGGGTCGACTTCCGCGAGGCCCGCACTCCCCGGCACCAGCCCCCACCACCAGGTGATGACGGAGATGTCGAGCGGCTCCTCACTGCTGTCGGTCGGAACGTCGCTGAAAGTGGTGGGGAGGTCCGCGGGATCGTCCGGGGTGGTGTAGCGGTGGGAGCTGATGCCCCAGTCCTGCGCACCGCGGATGAAGTGGGTGATGCTGGCGAGGTACCGGTGCAACTGCGGGCTCGCACGCGGTGTCAGATGACGCAGGAGGCGCAGGTAGAGGCACATCACCCGGTCTCGCTGGGCCACGGCGACGGCCAGCGCCTCGTCCGGGTCGAGTTGGTGATGGTGTTCCAGTACGCGCAGGACGTTGAGCCAGTAGCCGCGCGAACGGCTCTCCTTGTGGTGGGAGAGGATGTCGTTGTCCCACGTGATGATGAAGGACGCCATTTCGGCCGCGGCCCGGGTCGCGGGATGGTCGCGTTCGTGCGGCTGGAGTTCATAGCCGTGCGCGATCTCCAACAGGGGCAGCACGACCGTGGTCGCGCCGTCGTAGAGCCGCATCAACGTGTAGTCGTCGAGGTCGGGGATGGTCCCGGCCTGACGGTGGTTCGCTTCCCAGATGACGGAGAAGAAGTACTCGCGCAGCGCGTCTATCCAGCGTGCCGCCTGCCCGTGGGTGCCGTGGTGAGAGATCCGGGCCCTCAGATCGCGCAGTCCGGTGGCGAGCGGATCGGATTCCAGCAGCGGGGTATCGGGGTTCTGGGCGACGCGCAGGAGGCGGTGGAGCACGGCGGCCAGGTCGCCCGGGCGGTGGCCGAGATCGCTCTCTTCGCAGTAGCCGTCGTCGACGCCGAAGAGCCAGAGGACGAAGTCCGCCAGGATGCTGACGACCTCTTCCCGGCCTTCGGGAAGGATCATGGCGGAGAACGTACCGATGTCATGGCGGACGAGCCGGGCCCGGAGTTCCGGGTCGCCGATGCTGAACGCCTCGGCCCACGCCGCCGTTTGGGCGTCGATGGCCGCATGGCGTGGATGGATGGCTGGGGGTATCGGCGAGAAGATCGGCGGAACGGTCAGTTCTGGCCCCACCTTCGGCCACCTCTCTGCACATGGTGTGTGGGTCGCCCGTTGCTGGTGCGTCGGGTGACGCCACGCGACTGATCAACTACGGCGCATAGTACTCACTGGTCAGGGGGCATCCAATGGGGCCTTCGCGCCACCCTGGAGCGGGTGTACGCGCCCGCTCTTCGCTCCGGCGCGCTTCGATGGCGCGAAAGAGCGCCCCTCTTGCGCTCCTGGCGTCGTGCGGTTCGCACCGGAGATCCCAGATGGCGGGGGCTGTTGGCGATGGCTCGAATGCGACACGCCCATCGGGCCATCACCTCGCTCCGGAGGGGCCGTGGCGGGCGAAACCGTACGAAGAGAGATCTGTGCCACATGTTCTATGGGCATTCAAGAAGTGGTATAAAAATCGCAAAACAGAGCATAAGGCTGCTGACTATAGGGGCCAGTTGCCCTTGAAGCTCAGCGTGTCGGCCTTTTGATGGGGGTCAGCTCGACCGCAAACTGGCTGGAACAAACCGCCATAGTTAAATGGAACTTGTGGTATTGGGCGTCTCTGTGTGGGTGAGCGTGGAGCGGATCAATCAAGCCAGATGAGCATTCCGTCGCCTGCTCGGGCCGCCGCTTGGAAGAAGGGGACCAGGGCCGTGAAGTGTTCGCGGACGTAGTCCAGTGATTCGCCCCGCTCCCAGATGATCCGGGGGTAGACGTCCGCACCGGCCAACTCCTTTGCCGAGACGTCCGCAACGAGCTCGTCCGCCGTCAGCCCCTGGAGCGCATCGGCCGCCTCCCGGACCCGGGCGGGCGTGAGGTAGCGGGGCGGTCCGTAGCCCCAGTCGTCGGCCCCGGGGATCGCCGCTTCTCCGTGGATGATGTCGACGGGGAAGTCCCGGCGGCGCAGGAGGAAGTCCAGGGCGTCCCATGCCTTGTCCACGTCGAGGGAGCGGACCCCGGAAGCGTCGGCCGCGACGGGAGGCGTGGTCGACGGGTCCCCGCTGGAGTCCGCGCCACCCTCCCAGTCGGCCTCGATCAGTTCGTCGATGAGGCCCGACGCCCATTCGGGATCCGCGATCGCCTGGTCGAGTTGCGCCGCCGTCACCCGTACGTACTCACCGATCATGCTCATGCCCAGATGGTAGAGGGAGCCACCGGCGACGGGGCGTGGAGCGGGTGAATCGGCCCGAGTCCCGTCCGGGTACCGCTGCGTACCGCTGTCGGCCCTGGTGCTGGTCCTGAGTCCTGGTCCTGTGTCTTGGTCCTGGTCCTGGTCCTGGTCCTGAACGGCATTTCCCCGATCCCCGGGGGCTGTTCGGTGCTCGGGAGGCGGCGACCGGCCGTATGGTCAGTCCCCGCGCGGTACGTCCAGTGCCGTCCCGTACAACCGGTCCACCCGGATGCGCACCACCACCCGACGTTCCCTCACCAACTGCTGGAGGAAAGCGGCTTCTTCGGCGGGGTCGGTGAATCCGGGAGTCATGGAGAGCAGTTCGCGCCCCACCGCGTCACCGGCCGCGGTCGACGGTTCCGACACCATCGCCTCGCCCTCCGCGACGGCGAACGACCACACGTCAGGGCCGCTGACATGGAGTGCCGCATGGGGATCACGCCGCAATTGACGTGCCTTGAGGCGATCGACCGTGGTCGACACGCGCACGACGCGTTCTTGAGGACTCCAGTGGAACAGCACGGTGGAGAGATGCGGATGCCCGCTGCGCTTGACGCTCGCCAGCACGCCGAACTGCTGTGCTCGCAACAGTGCGTCCAACTCGCCGTCACTCAGCACCCGGGGAGCGGGTCCGCCACCTGGTGGGTCTTCGGTCGCTCCGGGCGTCGAGGGGTTCCCTGTGCTCTCTGCGCTCTCTGTGCTCTTGACGTTCTTGATGTTCTCAGCGCTCTCAGCGCTCTCGGTGTTCGTGGCCGTCTCGGTGTTCTCGGTCTGAGCGGAGGGGTCGGGCACGACGGGGCTCCTGTTCATGGGGGCAACAGGAATGACCGTAGCAGATAGTTTTGTTGCAGACTATCTAGCTCGGATGCTCCCTTGTTCGGATGGTGGGCGGGGGGTGCGCTACGGCTTTCCCATTGCTCAGCGCTCTCGCTGACGCGCCCGGCGGGCCGGCCGTGGGCTTTCGCTCGCGTTCGCCAGATGTCCTGCGGTCAGCTGGTTCAACGCCTTCAGCAGTGCCTGCCGATCGCTTTCCCCGAGGGTGCCCAGCGCCTCCGCGTGAACGCGATCGGCGATCCGCTGGCTCTCGGCGGCGACCCTTGCCCCCTCTTCGGTGACGGTGATGATCCGGGCGCGGCGATCGTGGGGCGAGGGGATGCGCTCGGCGAGACCGGCCTTCTCCAGGGCGTCCACGGTCACGACCATCGTGGTCTTGTCCATGTCCCCGATCTCCGCGAGTTGTGCCTGGGTGCGCTCGCCCTCCAGTGCGTGCACCAGGACGCAGTGCATGCGCGCGGTCAGTCCGATCTCGGCGAGGGCGGCGGCCATCTGGGTCCGCAGCACATGGCTGGTGTGATCCAGCAGGAAGGAGAGGTCGGGCTGGGTGCGGGCGGGCGCCATGGCGGTCATGCCGGCCAGGGTAGCAATTAGGGCCGTGACAGATTATCCAGAAAGGTACTTTTCCGGCTCAAGGTGGATCGCGCTCGGGGTGGATCGCGGAGGGTGGATCGCTTGAGGCGGGGCAGTGGCCTTGGAGGGGCGAGGGTCGTTGTGACTGAGCACGGAAGTGTCACTTGAGGCTGGGGACGGGGCTGATCGACGTCCGCCCCTGCCGACCTGATCCAGCAAGAAGAGGACCGGGACTCCTTCGCAGCGACTGCCGAGGCGCCGTGCTGACCTCGGTGTTGGAGCGCAGGGCGCCCGTAGGGGTTCTACTCGGCATTGAGTTCACTGTTCGGAGTTGAGAACCTCTACTACCATGAACGCGTCGAGGTTCGGAGGGGGCGACGTGGCGACAAACAAAAAATTGGTGTGTTTGGCCAATTCCCGCAAACATGGTGGACGATGCGTTGCGGGAATTGAAGTTAGCTCGAATAGTTGGATTCGTCCCGTCAGCGGTCGTCCGGGTCATGAGGTCTCCGCGACTGAGCGGCAATATCTGAGTGGGGTCGAACCGCACCTGCTTGACATTGTCTCCATGCGGCTCATCGAGCCTAAGCCCATCGAATTTCATCGGGAAAACTGGCTCGTTGATTCCACCGTCCGCTGGCGAAAGGAAGGGCAGATCGGATGGGATGATCTGTGCCTCCTGGAAGAATCCTCTATACGATTATGGAGGAACGGCTACCACACAAAAGCTGGCAATAATGACCGAGTGCCAGCCGACCAGGAGGGAACAGTGATGGAATCACTCAAGCTCATCCGGGTCGATGGTGCGACGATACACGTGGATCAGCCTTGGTCCAATGATGCGAGGCCGACCGTGCGCGCCCATTTTCATCACGCCGGATCCTTTTACTCCCTAAAAGTGACCGACCCGGTCTGCGAAGAGAGATTCCGGGGCCGGGGTATCGGACGCTACTCGCTGAGTGATTCCTTCTTGACGATAAGCCTCAGTGAAGAGTTCGAGGGCTACCTCTACAAGTTGGTGGCGGCAGTCATTGAGTGCGCCGAAGTGGAACCAAATAGCAGGTGGCGACATCCGGCATGATATTGACTATCGGTCACTCCAACCATGAATTTTCGACATTGATGAGGCTGCTTCAGCAGAACGATGTAACCGCAGTCGCCGATGTTCGCTCGGTTCCTGTCAGTCGGTTCACTCCGCAATTTAACCGGGTCCCGCTGGAGCACGGTTTGCACGAGGCCGGCATGAAGTACGTATTCCTGGGCAAGGAACTCGGAGCGCGTACAGAGGACACGACCTGCTACGTCGACGGCCAAGTGCAGTACAGCCGCCTTGCGCAGACGCCTAAGTTCATCAGCGGCATTGATCGCTTGACAAAAGGCGCACGAACCGAGCGGATCGCCATTATGTGCGCCGAAGGTGAGCCCTTGGACTGCCATCGCACGGTACTCGTCGCGCAGGTACTCGCCGAGCACGGCGTTATGATCAGCCACATCCATGGCGACGGACGAATTGAGAGCCACACCGCAGCGATGGAGCGCCTTATGGCCAAATTTGGGTTGGCGGAGGACGAACTATTCCGGACTCCCGCTGAGCGTCTCAAAGAGGCACTGAGTCGCCAGGAGAATCGGATCGCCTACGTCAAGGATGAGTTTCGCGCCGAAAAGGTAACAGAGGCATGAAAATCTATACTATCGGGTTCACGAAGAAATCCGCCGAGAAGTTCTTTGGCCTGTTGCGGACATCGGGTGCAACGACCCTGGTTGACGTACGACTTAATAACGTTTCACAATTGGCAGGCTTCGCCAAACGGGACGACCTGAGGTTTTTCCTCGATGAGCTCTGCGGTATGGGGTACACGCACAGACCTGACTTGGCGCCGACCCAGGCCATCCTCGATGACTACAAAAAGCAGGCAACCGGTTGGGAGACATACGAAAACCGATTCCTGAAAATAATGGAGCAACGGACCATCGAGGATACCGTCCCACAGTGTTTGATCGACAACGCAGTTCTGCTCTGCAGCGAGGACAAACCGCACCACTGTCACCGCCGGTTGGTCGCGGAGTATCTCGCTGATCGTTGGGGCAGCGTCACAGTCGAGCACCTAGTGTGAAGCCCTGATCTAGCGGTCAGTTCTCGAAGCGTTTGCTGGGCCGATGTCGTCAACTGAGATTGGCGCCGCGACCGCGCCACCTCTCCGCCAACGGCGGGTCCCATAAAGAACCGGCGGGAGGCGCGGGGCGCATCTTTCACTCCGGGTACTCGGAACTCCGCGCAGCTAGCTCTCTCACCCCGGCCTGAACTCCACTTGGCGACTGAGCGGCAGCGGGCACCGCGAGGGGAAGCCAGATGGATCGGGTGGAACTCGCCGTGATGCTGGGAGACCAGACCACGGCCTGCGAAGCCGCCAGAGCGGCGCTTCTCGATGGAGGGCACTTCGTCGTATGGGACGGCAGTGTTCGCAGCCAGCAGCTTGCTGGCATCTACGCGGCTCGCTTCCGACGGGCGAGGAAGCGGGGTGCTGAGACTCTCGCCCTGCCGTCTACCGTCGACATCCTCACCCGGCTCGAAGCCACTCAGGTCAGGATCGGCTGCGTCTCCTCACCGGACCGGACGTGGGCTTTCATGCTCTTCTTCGCCGACGACGCCAGCGCGGGTGTCCTGTCGCATTCCAGTTGGCATGAGACAAGGCTCTGACCTGGCGGGCTGCCAGATGGTGTGAAGGTTCGGTGCGGTGTCATTCTCAAATGAGTTGGCCTCCGCAGAAGGGTCATGTGGCCGGCGGATGTGCTGGTTCGGCGGGGGCGTTCCACCAGACGAAGACCTCGGTGCTCGGCTGGGGTTCGGAGAACCGGTCCGCTGGGGAGACCTCTCGCAGCAATTGCCGCAGGTTTGCCTCGAATGCGTCGCAGCGCGTGCCGAACAGATGCGGAGCCGAGAACGACATCGAGAAGACTCCCGCGACGACGTCGTCACCCGTGCGTTCCAGCGCCTGTCCGCCGGGAACGACATGGCGCTGAGGACCGGCGAATCCCGCCCGGGCGAGCACTGCGGCCTCACCGCCGGGTGTGCCCTGCGGCAGCACGCCCCGGCCGGCTCGCCGGACCGGTCCGAGGTAGTGCCTCACCAGCTCCTCGATCGCCGCATAGGGCACCGCCGGATGGGGAAGACCGTCGACGGTTCGTGACTCCGTCTTCAAGTCGGAGATGTGCACCAGCGCCCCGCCGGGCTGGAGCATCTTCCGAGTGGTTGCCGCCACCAGGTCGCGATCCATCCAGTGGAAGGACTGGGCGAAGATCGCGACGGTGAACGTTCCGAGACCCGCTGGCAGATCCTCGGCCCGGGCCTGGACCCACTGCGCCTTCCCGGTCACTCCGCGCTCGGCGGCTTCGCGAGTGGCTTCGGCGATCATTCCGCTGTCCGAGTCCACACCGACGATCTCCCTAAACAAGTGCACCAGGCTCAAGGCGAGGATGCCCGGTCCACACCCCACGTCGATGAGACGACCTCGCCCATCAAGCTTCAGAACCTCGGCGAGCACATCCGTCAGCCCGGGGGCGTAAGGGAGCCTCCCACGCCGGTAGTAGGTGGCTGTGCCCGAAAACAATGTGTCGTCCCATTCCCAGCCGGCAGCCATGCCCACCCACCGCCCTTCATAGAGATCACATGCCTACCCGGCCGGCCGATGATCCCACGGACTCAAACCCCCACGATCGAAGCAAGATCCAATGCGAATCGGCCACCGTGGATGCGCAGGGCCGCGAATCTGCCAACTGGAACGCGACGGGACAGTGGGTCCTCGCCTGTACGGGGGTCCGCCGAGCTGAGCGATGACAGTTGTCTAGCTCAAGTGACAACCATCGTGCTCAGTCCCAGTCGTTCGCACTGTTGTGCGTAACACTATTGCAAGCACTTGCTTGCAATAGTTAGCAGACCTGTTGCACCATCGGTTCATGGCATCACTCAACGTCGGCAATCTCGGTGAGTACCTCCGCGAGCAGCGGCGAAGCGCCCAGCTCTCGCTGAGGCAGCTCGCCGATGCCGCCGGGGTGTCCAATCCCTATCTGAGCCAGATCGAGCGCGGACTGCGCAAGCCGAGCGCGGAGGTCCTCCAGCAGGTGGCCAAGGCCCTGCGGATCTCCGCGGAGACGCTGTACGTGCGGGCCGGCATCCTCGACGAGCGGGACCGGGACGAGTTGGAGACGCGCGCCGTCATCATCGCGGACCCCTCCATAACCGAGCGGCAGAAGGCCGTGCTGCTCCAGATCTACGAGTCCTTCCGCAAGGAGAACGGATTCGAGACCGCCGCCGGTTCGGACGATCCGGACGCGGCGGATGCGGTCGAGGACGTCGACGCCGTGATCGCAGCCGGCGAGGACATCCGTATGGACATAGCCCCGGACACCACCGCCGAAGGCCCGAGCGCGGGCGACGGCGGTGGAGCCGACCGACCCTCACACTGACTCTGCGTCCAGGAGGACCACCCATGGCCATCACCGATGACCTGCGCAAGACCCTGTCCGACCCCAAGCCCCTCTACTTCTTCGCCGGCACCGCCGACCTGGCCGTTCAGGAGGCCCGGAAGGTGCCCGCGATCCTTGAGCAGATCGCGGCCGAGGCACCCGGTCGGATCGAAGCGGTCCGCAACGCCGACCCCAAGGCCGTGCAGGAGAAGGTGACCGTCCAGGCCAAGGAGGCCCAGGTCACCGTGCAGACCAAGGTCAACGAGGTGCTCGGGGGCTTCGACGCCGACTTCAAGAAGATCAGCGAGACCGCCCAGGACCTGGCCCTGCGCAGCGTCGGTCTGGCCGCGGAGTACGCGGTGAAGGCCCGGGAGACCTACGAGCGGGTCGCCGAGCACGGCGAGCAGGCCGTGCGGACCTGGCGCGGTGAGGCGGCCGAGGAGATCACGGAGATCGCCGTGGCCGTCGAGCCCGAGCCGGCGAAGCCGCAGCCCGCGAAGGCCCAGCCGCCGAAGCCCCGACAGGCCAGGACCGCGCAGCCGAAGTCGACGGCCGCCAAGGCCGACGTCAAGAGCGAGCCGAAGGCCGAGACCAAGGCCCAGCAGCCCAAGGTCGCCGCGCGCCAGAGCACGGCGACGTCCCGCAAGACCGCGCCGGCCCGCAAGCCCGCTGCGAAGAAGACGCCCCCGCCCGCCGAGTAGGCATATGCGTGCGGGCAGAATGGGCCGGGCACCTTTGAAGTGTCCGGCCCGTTCTCCAGGTACCTTTGCGGCGAGGTGCCCTCAGCAGACAAGGCGGTGCTCATCATGCTTCGCGCGAACTTCGACGCGACACTCTCGCTCCTGCTCTTCCTGGTCTTTGCCGTGACGTCCGTGACCGCCCTGGTCATGGCCGCGATGGCACGGAGCGACGCCTACCGTGCCGCCGACAAGCAGACCAAGAACTTCTGGTTGATCATCCTCGGCATCACCGTCGTGGTGAACCTCCTGCTGAACATCCTGTTCCTGTCGATTGCGGGACTGATCGCCACGATCGTCTTCTTCGTCGACGTACGACCCGCGCTGAAGGCGGTCACCGGCGGTGGCGGCGGCAAGCGCGGCGGCTCCAGCAGTGACGGCCCCTACGGTCCGTACAACGGCGGTAGGTGACCGACCCCGCCGGATGCGGATCTGCTGGGCAGGGGTTCAGCCCCTGCTCAGCAGCAGTACCGCCACATCGTCGGTGAGTTCTCCGCCGTTGAGCTCCCGCACCTCGGTCACCGCCGCGTCGAGCAGTTCTTCGCCCTTCAGCCCGGCCGTGAGCTGTCGGTTGATCATCCGCACCATGCCCTCGTCGCCCAGGCGCTGCTTGGCGCCGGGCCCCGAGCGACCCTCGATCAGTCCGTCCGTGTACATCATCAGACTCCATGTGCCGCCCAACTCCACCTGGAGCCGCGGCCAGCGCGCCCTGGGCAGCAGCCCGAGCGCGGGCCCTCCGCTCTCGTGCGGGAGCAGTTGGGCGGCCCGCCCGGCCCGGGTGATCAACGGTGAGGGGTGGCCGGCCAGGCAGAGTCCGGCGTGCCGTCCGTCCGGTGCGATGTCCACGGTGCAGAGCGTTGCGAAGATCTCGTCGCTCTCCCGTTCGTGCTCCAGGACCCGTTCCAGGGTCGAGAGGAGTTCGTCCCCGCACAGGCCCGCGAAGGTCAGGGCCCGCCAGGCGATGCGCAACTCCACGCCCAGCGCGGCTTCGTCGGGGCCGTGTCCGCACACATCGCCGATCATGGCGTGGACGGTTCCGTCGGGGGTGCGGACGGTGTCGTAGAAGTCGCCGCCGAGGAGGGCTCGGGAGCGGCCGGGCCGATAGCGCGCGGCGAACCTCAGGTTCGACCCTTCGAGGAGCGGGGTCGGCAGGAGCCCGCGCTCCAGCCGGGCGTTCTCCTGGGCGCGCAGTCGGGACTCGGCCAGTTTGATCTGGGTGAGGTCGGCGCGCTTGCGTTCCACGGCGTACCGGACGGTCCGGCTCAGCAGCCGTCCGTCCAGTTCGTCCCGGAAGACATGGTCCTGTGCTCCGACCCGTACGGCTTCCGTCGCCCGCTCGGTGTCGCCCGATGTGGTCAGGGCGAGCACGGCGTGCCGCGGTGCGATGCGCAGTACGTGCTTGAGTGCGGCGAGTGCGTCATCACCGGGCAGCGGCAGGGCGAGGTCCACCAGGACGCAGTGGACGTCATCGGTGAGGAGCCGTTCGGCCTCGGTGAGGTTGCGTGCGCTGCGGATCCGTACGCGGGTGCCCGCGGTGGCGGACAGTTCGGGTACGGAGAAGGGGCCGGTCGGGTCGTCCTCGATCACCAGCAGGGTGAGATCGGTGGGGTTCGTGCCACCGGCGGACTCGGTGCCACGGGCGCTGGAGCCTGCGTCGTCGAGTTCCCCCGCAGCGGTGGCTTCGGCGTCGGGAGCTCCGGCACGGGGTGCGCTCACGGCTGTGGCGCCCTGTGCGGCCTCCGCGACGGGGACTCTCCGCTGTCGCGGTACAGGTGCTGGCATTGATCCGGATTCCTTCCCTCCCCCGAGGGCACGGCGGGACGACGATCGACAACCCGCCAGACGGGGACCATAGCGGTAGCCCCGCCGATAGTGGAATGGCGACCGAGGAGTGGGTGGTGTCATCTCCACTCGGTGCACGGGCGGTTGGCAGCGCCCCCATGACGAACATCACGCCGGTGGACACGTCGGGTCGCCGGGTGGCGATGGAGCCGGTTGCGCTGGTGGTGGGCGGTGGGGGAGTGCCGGCCGCGTTTCCAGGGGGCGGATGGGCGTGGGCGGTCGTTGTGGCGTGCCTGGGAGTGGCCCCCGCGCCGTCACCGAGCGGTTCGACCGGCTGTTCGACCGGCGTGAGCGGCTTTCCACGGCATTCTCCGCCGCGCTCGGGGTGAGTGTGGAGTCCCCGCGCCAGGTGGGGGCATTAAGCCCCCATAGGGGCCGTAGGGCATCACCGGCAACACTCGCCCCAATGGTGCTGCGGATGGGTATGGGCGAGTGTTACCCATGTCTCATTTATTACCACCGACTAGGCGTGTTTTCGACGTGCCGTCAGCCGTCAGCCGTCAGCGTGCTCGGTGCTCGGTGCTCGGTGCTCGGTGCTCGGCCAGCGGTGGTCGGTGCTCGCTCCCGGCTCGGGGCACACGCCGACGCGCCCGCGCATCCGATGGCTGCCCCGCCCGAGCAGCACCCGTCCGTACACCACCCTGCCCCGCCCCGCCTGGGCGTCGTGGCCCGCCGGCTGGATCCCGGCGGGGGGCGGAGTTCAGGGACGTACGACGCCGAGGATCTTCATCGAGCCCGCACCCGTGAGCGTCACGTGCCGGCCCGGCCGGGGGGAATGAACGATCACCCCGTCACCGACGTACATCCCCACATGGCTGGCATCGGCGTGGTAGATGATCAGGTCGCCGGGCTGCATGTCCTCGACCGCCACCTTGGGCAGTTGGCGCCACTGCTCCTGCGAGGTACGGGGAATGGGCCGCCCGGCCGTCGCCCATGCCCGCGAGGTCAACCCCGAGCAGTCGTACGACCCCGGGCCCTCAGCCCCCCACACATACGGCTTGCCGATCTGCGCCTTCGCGAACTTCACCGCAGCCGCCCCCTGCGCGGTGGCGGTCGCACTGCGTTGGAGCGGTGCCGTCCTCATCCACTCCGACTGGGCCCGGTCCGCCGCCCGTCGCTCCAGCAGGAGCAGCCGCTCGCGCTCCTCCTTGCGCAACCGCCCCTCTATCGCCTCTGCCGCCGCGATCTTGGCGTCGATCTCCTTCTTCGCCTCGGCCTGTCGGACGCGGTTGGCCTCCAGCTTGCGCAAATGCGTGCTCGCGTCCTGGGAGTAGGACTCCAGGTCCGCCTGCGTCTGTTCCAAGTCGCGCAGGAGGTCCCTGGTCGCCTTCATCCCGTCCTTGATCCGACTCGCGCCGTCCAGGAAGAGCTGCGGGTCGTCGGTGAGCATAAGTTGGGCCTCGGGCGGTAGCCCACCGCTCTGGTACTGGGCGCGAGCCGCTGCGCCCGCGCGCAGCTTGAGATCGTCGATGCGGGCCTGGCCCTTGACGATCCGCTCGGTCAGTTCGGTGATCTCCTTCGACTGCTGCTCGGCCTGTTCCTTGGCGAGGTTGTAGGTGTCCGTGGCGGAAACGGCCTGGTGGTAGAGGCCCTCTATCTCCAACCGGATCTCGTCGAGCGACTTGGGCGCGGCGGGCGCGGTCGGCGCACCGGTCGGGCCGTTCCCCGGGAGCGGTTCGGGGGCCTTCGGTAGCAGAGGGGAGCCGGGGGCAACTGCTGGTGGTCTGGGGACCGCGGGGGAGGCGAAGGCCGTGCCCGGTGCTGCCAGGGCGGTCAGCGCGCAGACCAGGGCGATCGCCGCGGTGGCGCAGTGGCGTCGATGCACAGCTCCCCTCCCGTACCCATCTGAATTACCGTCAGTAACGTGCCGGCGTCGTGGCGATGCTGCCACGGTGGGGCGGAAAGCGACAGGGCGCCTGTGTCGTCTCCGCAGCGCGATCCCGTCCCCCGAAATCACAAGACGAACGGCGCTCCCGTCTCGTTCCCCAACGATCCGTTTCGGACGGTCATCCCTGCTGGTCGGCCAGTGTCCGCATGCCGTTGCACCCCGCACCTGGCACCGGTCGTGACGACTCCCGGGCCGACCCGCTCTGGCCCAGGGGGCGTTCGACGAGGGTGTACGGGAGTCGTCTCAGACGGAGCGGGGCGCGAGTGCCGCCCAGTCCACGGTGACCTCGCCCTGCCGCCAACGCCGATGGTCGTCCCGCAGTGGCCAGTCGGTGCCCAGGTCGCCGACCGCCCTGATCCAGCGCTGCCGGGCACTGAGCGGGGCGTAAGGAGCCGCGCTCGCCCAGGCGCGGTCGAAGTCCCGTAGGAACGCATGGACCGGCTCGCCCGGGACATTGCGGTGGATCAGCGCCTTCGGCAGCCGTTCTGCCAGGTCCGACGGCCGGTCGAGCGAACCCAGTCTGGCCGCGAACGTCACCGTCCGCGGCCCCTCGGGTCCGAGCGCCACCCAGACGTGCCGTCGTCCGATCTCGTCGCAGGTGCCTTCGACCAGCAGTCCTTCCGGTGCGAGCCGGGACCGCAGTCGTTTCCAGACGGCGTGGACGTCGTCCTCGTCGTACTGGCGCAGCACGTTGGCCGCGCGGATCAGTGTGACGGCGGGGGCCACGGGGATCTCGAAGCCCCCGTGTCGAAAGCTGAGCCCCTCGCGTGCGTAGGGTTCGGCCGCCGCGACCCGCTCCGGATCGATCTCGATGCCGATGACTTCGCAGCGCGGGTCGGCGGTGCGCAGCCGGCGCAGCAGTTCGAGCGTGGTCCAGGGGGCCGCGCCGTACCCGAGGTCGACCGCCACCGGACGATCGCTGCGACGCAGTGCCGGGCCGTGGACTGCGGCGATCCAGCGGTCCATCCGACGCAGTCGATTGGGGTTGGTGGTCCCGCGGGTGGCGGTGCCTACGGGGCGTGTCATGGAAGCGAGCGTATGTGGTGTGCGGTGGGTGCGGCCCCGGTGCCGGATGCCCTCGCAGCGCATTTGGAACGCGAGGTTCCGTGCCGATGTGGACGGGGCCGGGCGCGTCCGGTCAACCGCGGTGGTGGCAGCCGATGCCCCGATCCCCGTCCCCTTCCTCGTCGTCCCGGGTGCCGGAGAGCGGTTGGCAATAATTTGGTAAAGCGGACACACTCGGGAAATGGAAGGGGGCGGTCCGCTGTTGTCGGCGAGTGGAGGGCTGCTGGTGGCCCCAGCTTGCCGTGCCCTGAGCGAGGAGGACCTTCGACGTGAGCCAGTACGTCTCCCGCCTCTCCGGCAGCTTCTTGGCTCCTCGCATCAGATTTCCGGGCGGCCACCGCAAACCGCGCCGGATCGCGATGCTCAGCGTCCACACCTCTCCCCTCCACCAGCCGGGGACGGGCGATGCGGGCGGGATGAACGTCTACATCGTGGAGCTCGCCAAGCGCCTCGCCGCCATCAACATCGAGGTGGAGATCTTCACCCGGGCCACCGCCGGCGGCCTCGCCCCCGTGGTGGAACTGGCGCCGGGAGTGCTCGTACGCCATGTGGACGCCGGCCCCTACGAGGGGCTCGCCAAGGAGGAGCTCCCCGGTCAGCTCTGTGCCTTCACCCACGGCGTGATGCAGGCGTGGGCCGGACACCGCCCCGGCCACTACGACCTGGTCCACTCCCACTACTGGCTCTCGGGCCACGTCGGCTGGCTCGCGGCAGAACGCTGGGGCGTCCCCCTGGTGCACGCCATGCACACCATGGCCAAGGTCAAGAACGCCGCCCTCGCCGACGGCGACACCCCCGAACCCGCCTCGCGCGTCATCGGCGAGACCCAGATCGTCCATGCCGCCGACCGGCTGATCGCCAACACCGCCGAAGAGGCCGACGAGTTGGTCCGCTTCTACGACGCCGACCCCGCGAAGGTCGCCGTCGTCCATCCCGGCGTGAATCTCGACCGGTTCCGTCCCGCTGATGGACGGGCCGCGGCCCGGGCTCGTCTCGGAGTCCCGCAGGGCGCCTTCGTCCCCCTCTTCGCGGGACGGATACAACCGCTGAAGGCCCCCGACATCCTCCTGCGGGCCGTCGCACAACTGCTGGTGCGCGAACCGGGGCTGCGGGCACGGATGTACGTCCCCATCGTCGGCGGCCCCAGCGGCAGCGGGCTGGCCAGGCCCGAGGGGCTCCAGAAGTTGGCGGCCCGCCTGGGCATCGCCGACATCGTCCACTTCCATCCGCCGGTGGACCAGGACGTGCTCGCGGACTGGTTCCGTGCCGCTTCGACGCTGGTGATGCCCTCATACAGCGAGTCGTTCGGTCTGGTCGCCATCGAGGCCCAGGCGGCGGGCACCCCGGTGGTCGCCGCCGCGGTGGGCGGACTGCCGGTCGCGGTGTGTGACGGGCGGACCGGGATGCTCATCGACGGCCACGACCCCGCCGACTACGCCACGGCGCTGCACCGGCTGCTTCTCGACCCGGATCTCGCCACCCGGATGGGCGTGGACGCCGCACACCACGCCGAACACTTCGGCTGGGACACCGCAGCCGCCGCCACCGCGGACGTCTACACGGCGGCGATGTGGGAACGACGCCGCCGGGTACGCTCGCACCATGTCTGACGCACCGCAGCCGGCTCTGATCATCGAGAGTGCCCTGAAGGACGCGGGTCTGGAGTGGGAGAGCCCGGCCAGCGGTTCCTACGTGGTCACCCTCCCCGGCTCCCGAAAGCTCTCCACGACCTGCTCGCTGCGCATCGGCAGGCACTCGCTGTCGGTGAACGCCTTCGTCATCCGGCACCCCGACGAGAACGACGCAGCCGTCCACCGCTGGCTGCTGGAGCGCAACCTCAAGCTGTACGGGGTCAGCTATGCGGTGGACCAGCTCGGCGATGTCTATGTCACCGCGCGGCTGCCACTCTCCGTGATCAATGGGGCGGAGCTCGATCGACTGCTCGGTGCGGTGCTCGAAGCGTCGGACGGTGCGTTCAACACGCTGCTGGAGCTGGGGTTCGCGACTGCGATCCGCAAGGAGTACGCCTGGCGGGTGTCCCGGGGCGAGTCCACGAGGAACCTGGACGCGTTCGCCGGACTGACCGGATCAAAGGGATCAGCCGGCTCGACGGACTTGACCGACTCAACGGGTTCAACGGGTTCAACGGGAGCTGCCGAAACAGCCGGATCAGTCGAAACGGGCGAGTCGGCCGAGTCGGGCGAGGGGCGTTCCCACTGACCCTCCGCCCGCGGGGAGCGCTCGCGCGGACCCCATTGCGTGCCAGAAGCCACGCGAGTCAGCGGACGTGCGTCAGGAGACCACGCGGAACTGATCCAGCGTGGCATGGGCTTCCGCCCGGTCCTCGGCCGAGAAGCAGCGGCGGTTCTGTTTGATGAGATAGGCGTGGGTACGCACGTTCTGTAGCCATTCCGTGCGCTGTCCCTCGACCGAATGCAGCGATTCGGCCTTGCGCTTCTTCTTCTTTGCCAGATCGCGCAGTTCGCCGCAGTCGACCTTCGACCTGTGGTGGCCGCCCGACGGGAACGCCTGCCCGGCGAGGAAGCCGCCGAGCGCGAGCACGGTGGCGGCCAGCACGATGCTGGCGATCATCCAGGGATTCCGTCTTCGGCGCGGAGCCGGCTCGGGCGCGTGTGGCGCATGTGGTGCGAAATTCTCCATGATTCCCCCTCTGGCGGTGATGGCGGTGGGATCATACAGCCGGTTTCCGGAACCTTTCTGCACGCTGAATCCGCCCGTGGACGGCCTGTCCGCCAGCGGGTTTTGACCTGCGGGTGAGGCATGAGCGGAATCCGTTCGAAAATCGAACAGGCGGGATCGCTCGGGTTGTCCTTCGATGTGGCCGGCAACGCCGTCGTTGGCGGGCGCGAGGAACTCCCCGTCCATCGGATGGCTCCTCCCGCCGTGTGTTCCCCGTCCGCCGCGGGCCCCCTACTCGGCGCCCGCTCCGGCCGAGGTCCGCAAGCTCTTTCGCGGTGGGACACCATCACTCATCGCCCCGATCGACTCCGTCCACCGCTCGTTCCTCCGTGCGGCACTACGGGCTGCACGGCAGAATCTGCGCATGAGTGAAATGTCCGGAGAGTCAGAAATGGGGAGATCTTCGAGCGGTCCCTCCACGCCCCGGGAAACCGCACCCAACGAGCGGCTCGCCCTCGCCGCCATGATGTTCGCCGTGGCGATGACCTTCATCGACCAGACGATCGTCGCCATCGCGGCCCCGGACATCACCCATGAGCTGGGCCTCTCCTCGGCCGGTATGCGCTGGGTGGTCAATGCCTATCTGCTGGCCCTCGCCGCCTTCTTCGCACTCGGCGGACGTCTGGCCGACATCTACGGCCACCGCAGGATCATGCTCATCGGGACCCTGGTCTTCGTGATCTCGTCCATCCTCTGCGGTTGCGTGCCGACCGGCGATTTCGCCCAGGCATGGATGATCGTCTTCCGGGCGACCCAGGGGATGGGGGCGGCCCTGATGTTCCCGGCCGCGCTCGCGGTGGTCGTCGCCGTCTTCCCGGTGGAGCGCCGCGGCCGGGCACTGGCCCTCTTCTTCGGGATCTCGGGCGGCCTCACCGCACTGGGCCCCCTCCTCGGAGGCTGGCTCACCACCTGGACCTGGCGGGCGATCTTCTGGGTCAACGTCCCGGTCGCGGTGATCGCGATCGTGCTGACCGTGTTGGCACGCATCCCCAACGTCGAACGCAAGGAACGACTCGACGTACCGGGTGCCGTCCTGGTCGCCCTGGGCATGGGGCTGAGCGTGCTCGGACTGCAACAGGCGTCCGAGTGGGGCTGGGACTCGGCGGCCACCTGGGTGTGCGTCGTCGGTGGCCTGCTGGTCCTGGTGGCCTTCTGCCGCTACGAACTCCGGCTGTCGGAACATCCGCTGATCCAACTACGGGTCTTCCGCGACCGTGCCTTCGCCGTGGACAACGCGGTCCTCTTCTTCGCGATGCTGGCCTTCGTCCCCTTGTTCTTCTTCGCCTCCGTGTACGCACAGGTCTCGCTCAACGCCTCCCCCAATGAAGCCGCGCTCTACCTCCTCTACTTCTTCATCGGATTCGCCATCACCTCCCAGCTCGGCGGACGCATCCTGGACAAGCGCGGCGCCCGTCCGGCCATGCTGCTCGGTACGGCACTGGGCGCCGCCGGATTCGCCCTGTGGGCCGGGCAGCTCACGGACCTCTCCTTCAGCGACCAATGGCCCTATGTGGTCCTGGCCGGAGCCGGCATCGGCTTTCTGCTGGCCCCGGCGTCCACCGACGCGGTCAACCGCTCCATCAACGCCTCCTACGGGGAGGTCACCGGCATCACCCAAACCGTCCGCAACTATGCCGCGGCGGTCGGTCTCGCGGTGTACGGAACCGTCCTCGCCCACATCACGACCGAGCGGGTCACCGGAACCCTGGAAGGACGAGGGGTGCCGACCTCGCTGGCGCGCCAGGCGGCGCAGAAGGTGACCCAACAGGTCACCGGCCATGCCCAGGAACGGGGGCCCGCGGGAGAGGGAGGGGTCGCGGTGTTGGTGAAGGAGGCGACCCAACATCTGCGGGTGGACTTCGCCGAGGCCAACCAGTGGGTTTTCTACGGCATGGCGATCGCCCTCGCCCTGGCCTTCCTCTGCGCCCTGGCGCACCCGGGCACCCGGGTCACGGACGACCCCACCATCCGTAGGTGAGGGGCGCTGTCGCTCGGCGGGACGCTCGACGCCGGAGGGCGATCGCTTCGAAGTGACGTGCGACACAGGGGTGTTGGTGCTGGTCAGTCCGGTTACGCAGCCGGTCGCCCGAGCCGCACAGGCCAACCGCACCCCTGCACACCGATATGACGCTTCCTCATGCACGTGTCGTGCGCGGGTGCGGCTCCGCGCACTCTGTCTGCCGCCGTTCGGCTTCGTTAGGTTGCCGGTCAACGGGTACGCAGCCCGTACCGAACAGCGCCACCGCACTGCGTCCCGCACTTCCGTGCCGCACGGCACACCCAACACCGGAAAGGGAGGGCCTCGTGCCCCAGACCAGACGCATCATCCTGCCCCCGCTCCTCGCCGCACTTCTGGTGTCGGGCGTCGGTGCCTTGGCCGCCATCGGCTCCGGTCCGCAGCAGAGCGCCGCCCCGAGCGCGGGGGCGTTCGTGGGTGTGCCCGGGGCCGCCGTGCTCGGCGACCACCATGCGCCGGTTCCTCCGCGCCGGCCCTGAAGCGTCCGGAAACCCTCGGGGTGTGGTGAGTGAGGGGAGACGCCGTGGGCACGGTGGGCGGACAGCACGGTGACGGTCGGCGGACCGTCCCGAGTCGGATCGCCCACCGGGGAAACGTTCAGTCGGAAGGGGAGCCGGCCGCGCTGGGCGCCTGTACTCCGTCGTTCGCCTTCTGGGTGGCGGTGGGTCCCGGTTCCGCGCCTTCGAAGCCGGCGGCGGGGAGATTGCGCATTAGACCCCAGTACCCCACCCCCGCCACCGTTCCCAGCGCGGCACACATCCCCCACAGCCACGCGGCCCCCAAGCCGTCCATGACCGTACCGGCGAGCACCGGCGCGATCAGTGAGGCCGCGGCCCAGGACAGGGTGTACATCCCCTGGTAGCGGCCCCTCCCGTGGACCGGCGACAGCCTGACCACCAACCCCGTCTGAGTCGGCGCGTTCACCATCTCGGCGAGCGTCCAGATGCAGACCGTCAGTGCGTACGCGGCGATCGACCCGGCGAACGCCGTCAGCCCGAAGCCGTACCCGGCCAGCAGCGACGACACGATCAGCAGCCGGCGCGGATCACGGTGCTCGATGTAGCGGGTGAGGGGGATCTGGAGGGCCACGATGAGCCCGCCGTTGAGGGCCATCACCAGGCCGAAGTCCGCGGCTGAGAATCCGGCCGCGCCCATCGCCAACGGCAGTCCGACGAAGCCCTCCATGAAGATCAACGAAATCAGGAACGACAGTCCGACCATGCCCATGAAGCGGCCGTCGCGCAGCACGGTCCCCAGGCTGACCTGCTCCCCTTGCTCCGAGGAGCCCGCATCCGCCGGTCCGGTCCGCTCCGGCCGGGACTCCGGCAGCTTCACATAGATGAAGATCGCGCAGGCCAGCGTCATCACGGCCTCCCCGAGGAAGCCCACCAGATAGCTGTACTCGGCGATGAATCCCGCCGCGGCGGCCGAGATCGCGAAGCCCAGGTTGATCGCCCAGTAATTCAGCGAGAACGCCCGCACCCGATCCTTTGGGGCCACGATGTCCGCCATCATCGCCTGCACGGCGGGCCTGGAGGCATTGGTCGCCGCACCGACCACCGTCGCGACGACGGCGATGGCCACCGGGTGCTGCACGAAGCCCAGCACGGCCACCGACACGGCCGTCGAGGTCTGGGCGATCAGCAGGGTGGGGCGTCGCCCCAGCCGGTCGGTCATCACACCCGCACCGATGGACGAGACCACTCCGCCCAGCCCGTAGAGCGAGGCCACCAGCCCCGCGTACGAGGCCGAGTAGCCGCGCTCCAGGGTGAGGTACAAGGTCATGAAGGTTGCCACGAAAGCGCCGAGGCGATTGACCAGGGTGCTGGTCCACAGCCACCAGAACTCGCGGGGGAGCCCGGACACGCTCTCCTCGATCGCACGCCGTGCCCGGGCGATGGGCATATGTCCCCCCAGTGGCCTTGATCAGGCCATGTAATGGCTCTTTCCGTTTTGCGCACATTACATAGAGGGTCATCCCACCGCCAGTGACTTGACGCCGACCGCAAGCGAAGGGCCGAAGGGCGTCCATTAGGCTCGGAGGCATGGCCGACGCACCGTACAAGCTGATTCTCCTCCGCCACGGCGAGAGCGAGTGGAACGCGAAGAACCTGTTCACCGGCTGGGTGGACGTCAATCTCACCGAGAAGGGCGAGAAGGAGGCGGTCCGCGGCGGAGAGCTGCTCAAGGACGCCGGTCTGCTCCCCGACGTGCTGCACACCTCCCTCCAGAGGCGTGCCATCCGCACCGCCCAGCTCGCGCTGGAATCCGCCGACCGGCACTGGATTCCCGTGCACCGCTCCTGGCGCCTCAACGAGCGCCACTACGGCGCACTCCAGGGCAAGGACAAGGCGCAGACCCTCGCCGAGTTCGGCGAGGAGCAGTTCATGCTCTGGCGCCGCTCCTACGACACCCCGCCGCCCGCCCTTGAGGACGGCACCGAGTTCTCCCAGAGCGACGACCCGCGCTACGCGACCATCCCGCCGGAGCTGCGTCCGCGCACGGAGTGCCTGAAGGACGTCGTCGTCCGGATGCTCCCGTACTGGTACGACGGCATCGTCCCGGACCTGCTGGCCGGCCGTACCGTCCTGGTCGCCGCGCACGGCAACTCCCTGCGCGCGCTGGTCAAGCACCTCGACGGCGTCTCCGACGAGGCCATCGCCGGGCTGAACATCCCGACGGGCATCCCGCTGGCCTACGAGCTGGACGCCGACTTCAAGCCCCTCAAGCCGGGCGGCACCTACCTGGACCCGGACGCGGCTGCGGCGGCGATCGAGGCGGTCAAGAACCAGGGCAAGAAGTAGTAGCCCGACTGGTCAAGCCCCCTGTCCGTGGATCTTCCGCGGGTGGGGGGCTTGTTGCCGTACGGGGGGCGGTTCCGGGCCGTCGGACGGGACGGTGCCAGCGGCCGGCAGGCACACACTCGACTGCGAGCTCTCTCGTGTTCGGCCACTCCCCGGAGGACAATGTCGCCATGAATGCCGGGGAGATCGCATTGGTGGGAGCGGTGGCGGGCATCGTGGCGTCGGTCGTCGGCGCCGGAGGAGCGGTGGTGGCCGCTCGTCTGACCGGTCGACACCAGTCGAGGAGCCAACACGCCCACTGGCAGCGCCAAGTGCGCCGCGACGCCTACGCAGCCTTCCTGGACTCCGTCGCACAATTCAACGAGCTGCGACGTTCCTATCGCGAGTGGTCCCTGCTCGACCAGGACATACCCACGGGCACGGCCGACAGGCTCCGCGAGCTCATCCGCGGCATCGAGCAGGCCCTGCTCATCGTCGAGTTGGAAGGTCCCGCCGAGGTGGCGGCGGCGGCCGACAGGGTGATGCGCTCGATCGCTGACTGGCAAGCCTCCGCCATCGTCTCCGAACTCCGCGCCGCCCGGGGCGTTCCGCCCCGGGACGACCTCCCCAGCAGCGACGCGATGCACCACCAGGTCAGTCAGTCCGTGATCGCCTTCAAGACCGCCGCTCGGGCAGCCCTCGACGCTCCGGACTGAGCCGCTCCCGACTGGACCACCCCGGACTGAGCCGTTCCACGGAGCTGTAGCGGCCCAGGTGCCGGCTCGGCCGCTACGGAAGGTCAACCGGTGCGGAGAATCCGAAAGCGATCGGGTTCCGCGGGGTCCCGGTCGACGACCTGGATCGGCGCCTTGGCCCATTGCCACACGCTGATGCCTGGAGTGCGGGAGAACTGAATGGGCCCGCGCGTGCCTTCCACCCCGATGCGCGACCAGGGTTCGACGGTGCGCGACCAGGGTTCGGCGGTACGCGCCCGGTCCACGCCGTGCGAGCGCAACAGGTCGGCGAGGACGACGATCGTGTCGTAGCCCTCGAAGGCGACGAAGGAGGGCGCCCCGGCCAACTGCTCCCGTAGGGCCGTCTCCACCCGTGCCCCGAGCGGGCTGAGGCGCTCGGGCAGATAGCGCAGGAACGGGATCGCGGTGCCGTCGTCACCCAGCAGGGTCGCCCACTCGGTGAACTCCGGTTGCCCGGCCGGAGCACCGATGGTGATCCCGGTGAGGCGCCGGTCGCGGCGGATGGACGTGACAATCGACACCGCCGGCTCCGGATGGCCGACCAACAGCAGGAGGACGGTCGCACCACTGTCGACGAGTTCGTCGCACAGGGCCGCGGGGTCGAGCGCGCTCATGTCGAGTTCGACGACCGTGCCACCGCGTGGAGCGAGGTGCTCCCGCAGGATGCGGGCCCCGGATTCCCAGTAGACACTCGGCTGGGCCGCCACGGCGATGCGGCTGTGGCCCGCGCCGAGGAGGAAGTCCGCGTAGACCTGCCAGCCGCGGGACTGTTCCGGGGCGAGGCGCGCGATCCGTTCCGTCGGCCGTTCGGTGAGCGCGTCAAGAACCGCCGAAGAGCAGAGGAACGGCAGCCCGAGGGCATCGGCCCTGGTGGCGGCGGCGCGAGCGACGACGCTGTGGTACTCCCCGGCCAGGGCGGCCACGCCCAGTTGAGCCAGTTCGTCCACGGCTTCGACCGCTTTGCGGGGATCAGCCGCGGTGTCCCGAACCACCAGCTCCAGTGGCCTCCCGGCGATCCCGCCCGACTCATTGACCTCGCGAACGGCCAGTTCGAGTCCGGCGAGCAAGTGGTGACCCGCTTCGGTCCAGCCAGGCCGGGTCAGGGGAGCGAGTGCGCCGATCCGGACGGACGGCCCGTCAGTCGTTGCTACCCCGCTCGACGGTGAGGGCGAGGGTGGCGAGGGGTGCGTGCTCATGCGCTGTCGTTCCCGTCGTTCGTGTCGTACTTGTCAGCCCCGCCTTGACGGACGGACTCGTGTCATCGGCCATTGCATCCACGGCTGTTGCCGCCGGGCAACCGAGTATCGGTGCGCAGAAGCTGCTAGGTCCCTGACCAGCAGAGATCCCAAGAGCAATCCTGATGCGGCCATTGCACATCTGAATCTGATGCCAAAATTCGGCATCAGATTCAGATGTGGCATGTCAGTATGGGGACACGCTCGGCGTGCGAGGCGTCGGCGTGTCTAGCGACGGAGGACCATGAGCGAGCCGGCCGTGAACGTACCGGAGTGGACGTTGGAGCCCGGTCAGCAGATCGAGCGCAAAGTGCTGCACAGCATCTACGGGGGTCGTACGCAGGGCGGCATCGGCCCCTCCGCCAAGAGCCCCCACGTCTTCGTCTTCACCGATCCCGTGGCCGGTGAGAAGCACGGCTACTACGACGACTGGATGCCCGACGGCCTCTTCCACTACAGCGGAGAGGGCCAGTACGGGGACCAGCGGATGATCTCCGGCAATGCCAGCATCCTCAACCACCGGGCGGAAGGGCGCGCTCTGCGCGTCTTCGGCGGAGCACGCGGCACCGTCACCTATCGCGGCGAGTTCGTCGTGGACCAGGAATCACCCTGGTACGCGGCGGATGCACCCGAGACCGGCGACGGGCCGCTGCGCAAGGTCATCGTCTTTCGGCTCAAGCCGGTGGACACCGCACCGCAGCCCCCGACCACCAGGTTGGGGCGGCTGTTGGTGCGCAGCCCCCACGAAGTCGATGAACTGCCCCTGGAGCGCAGCGAGACGGAGAGGACTTATGTCAATCCCAACCGTGAGGCGTACGAAGCCGAGCGCAGGGAGGTCCAGTTGGTCCTGGCGTTCGCCGACTACCTCACCGGCAAGGGCCACCAGTCGCACCGGCACCGGCTGTTGCCGCCCGGAGAGAGCCGCCCCCTGTTCACCGACCTCTACTCCCCGGGGCTCGGGCTGCTCGTCGAGGCCAAGGGCAGTGTGACCCGGGAGAACCTGCGCATGGCGATCGGCCAACTCGCGGACTACAGCAGGTTCGTCTCCCACACCCACCGCGCGATCCTGCTCCCGTCCGAGCCACGGCAAGACCTGCTCGCCCTCGCCAGGAGTCAGCGGTGCGTCGTCATCTGGCAGGAGGGCAAGGGGTTCCGCACCACCGACCCGAGCGCCCTGCCCTAGACGGGAACCGCCCGATGCCGGACGCCGTCGGCGGTCGCCGTGGCCATCGATGGGACGTGCCCCGCCCGATGGCGCCGGGCGGGGCACGTCCGTGTTGCACTGGTGCCGATCGGCGGTCGGTCAGCCGCAGCCGCCGCCGCACTGGCACGAGCCGCCGGACTGGCAGCCGCAACTGCACCCCGTGCCGCAGCCGCACGCGCCGAGCAGTGCCAGTCGCGCCACATACGTCGAGAACTTCTGCGCATGTGCGGTCGTCGTTGGGGGAGCCATCGGAGATATCGAAGACATCGGGGAATTGGGGGAATCGATCATGAGTTCCTCCTGATGGGCGTACGAGCCGTACAGATGTACGGCGACGGGTTCGCCTTCCGCCATTCCATGCCCGCCCTGGCGGGCGCATCAACAGCGCGTTGAGGCATGGGGCCTCCGTCGCACTGCCGCGCCGCGATCCGGCGCAACACCCCGGAGATCCGGCAGAGCCCTCCCTCCTCCGGGAGGGCTCGCGGGAACCTCAGCTTCCGTCCACCGGGGTAATTGGCTGGATCTCGTCGGCGTGCTCGCCCGTGACCAGATAGACGACCCGCTTGGCCACCGACACCGCATGATCGGCGAAGCGCTCGTAGTAACGACCCAACAGCGTTACATCCACCGCCGTCTCGATCCCGTGCTTCCAACGATCTTCCATCAGGTGCTGGAACAGCGTCCGGTGCAGCAGATCCATCTCGTCATCGTCCGTCTCCAGCTGGAGTGCCAGATCGACATCCTTGGTGATGATCACCTCGGCGGCCTTCGCCATCAGCCGCTGGGCGAGCTGGCCCATCTCCAGGATGGTCGCCTGAAGGTCCTGGGGCACCGCCGAATCGGGGAATCGCAGCCGGGCCAGCTTTGCCACGTGCTGCGCCAGATCACCGGATCGCTCCAGGTCGGCGCTCATCCGCAGCGAGGTGACCACGATCCGCAGATCCGTGGCGACCGGCTGCTGCCTGGCCAGCAGGGCGATGGCCCGCGCCTCCAGATCGTGCTGGAGATCATCGACCTTCTGATCCGCGGCAATTACGGTTTCGGCCAGTTTGAGATCGGCGTCGAGCATGGCCGTGGTGGCGCGTCCAATCGCCGACCCCACCAGTCGGGCCATCTCGACAAGACCCTCGCCAATGGAATCAAGTTCCTCGTGGTACGCGTCCCGCATCGGGTTCCCTTTCTGCTGATGAACAGAGGTCCGGGTGGGGCACTCGGACCTCCACGCTCCCACGGTGCACGGAAAACCCGTCCAGATCCTCCCGGCCAAATGAACCGGCCCCATCCCCTCGGTGAACTCTGGGCGACGACTGTTCCCGCTGCCACCCGATTGGCTGTGAGCATGTCCGTGACCACGCATAACCTGGATGCATGGACGTGAACGCGGCGGTCGCCGCAGCGGCGGCGATGGCCGGTCTCCTGACCGGTGTGGTCGCGATGCTGGCGTTCCGCTGGAGCGAGCGGGAGCAGCGCAGACCCACCCGTAGCTCGCTGCACACCGATGCCGTGCTGCCGCCCGGCGTCGACACGGTCCTGTCCGTGCTGCGCTCCTCCGCCGTCGTCCTCGACGAGGGCGACTCCGTCGTCAAAGCCAGTTCCGCCGCCTACGCCCTCGGACTGGTCCGTGGCGGAAAACTCACTGTTGACGCAATGCTCCAGATGGCCAGGGACACCCGTCGCGACGGCGAGATACGCCAGGTGGAACTGGATCTCCCCCGGCGCGGCACCGGTCGGGGCGAGGCCCTCGCCGTCTCCGCCCGGGTCGCTCCCCTCGGCTCCCGGCTGGTCCTCCTGCTGGTCGAAGACCTCACCGAGGCCCGCAGGATAGATGCCGTACGCAGGGACTTCGTCGCCAACGTCAGCCACGAGCTCAAAACCCCCGTCGGTGCACTCTCGCTGCTCTCCGAAGCCGTCATGGACGCCTCCGACGACCCCGAGGCGGTGACCCGGTTCGCCGGACGGATGCAGATCGAGGCGACCCGGCTCACCAACCTCGTACAGGAACTCATCGACCTCTCCCGCGTCCAGAACGACGACCCCTTGGACGACGCCGAGCCCGTACGGGTGGAGGAGCTGGTCGCCGAGGCCATCGACCGTTCTCGACATCCCGCCTCCACCAAACAGATCACCATGGCTGCCGCTGGCGCCGAAGACCTGCGAATCTGGGGCAATCGCGGCCAGCTCGCCGCGGCACTGGGCAATCTCGTCGAGAACGCCGTCAACTACTCACCCGCCCGTACCCGCGTCGGCATCTCCGCACGCAGGATCTCCGACATGGGCGCCGACCTGATCGAGATCGCCGTCACCGACCAGGGCATCGGCATCCCCGAGAAGGACCGCGAGCGGATCTTCGAACGCTTCTACCGCGTCGATCCGGCACGGTCCCGCGCCACAGGGGGCACCGGGCTCGGGCTGGCGATCGTCAAGCACGTGGCCGCCTCGCACGGCGGGGAGGTCACCGTCTGGAGTACCGAGGGACAGGGCTCCACCTTCACCCTGCGGCTGCCCGAAGCCGGCGCCGCCAGGGACCGCTCAGCCACCGGCCAGGGCCAGGCCAGCAGCCAGGCCCCGACCACCCGTACGGAAGCGCCCGAAGGCGTCACCACGCCCGACGACCGCCCCGCCACCGGCACGGATCGCCCCGCCGAGGACGACAACCGGCCTAACGACACCGATCCGAACACCGAAACCCCTGCCCCGGAGGTCCTTCCGTGACCCGAGTGCTTGTCGTCGAGGATGAGGAATCCTTCAGCGACGCCCTGTCCTACATGCTCCGCAAGGAAGGCTTCGAAGTCGCCGTGGCGACCACGGGCCCCGAAGGGCTGGACGAATTCGAGCGCAACGGCGCCGACCTCGTCCTCCTCGACCTGATGCTCCCCGGCCTGCCCGGCACCGAGGTCTGCCGCCAACTGCGCGGCCGGTCCAATGTCCCGGTCATCATGGTGACCGCCAAGGACAGCGAGATCGACAAGGTTGTCGGGTTGGAGATAGGGGCGGACGACTACGTCACCAAGCCCTTCTCCTCGCGGGAACTGGTGGCGCGCATCCGAGCGGTGCTGCGCCGGCGCGGCGAACCGGAGGAGGTCACCCCCGCCGCGCTGGAGGCCGGCCCCGTGCGGATGGACGTGGACCGCCACGTCGTCACCGTCGGTGGCGGCAAGGTCGACCTGCCGCTCAAGGAGTTCGACCTGCTGGAGATGCTGCTCCGCAACGCGGGCCGCGTGCTCACCCGGATGCAGTTGATCGACCGGGTGTGGGGAGCCGACTACGTGGGCGACACCAAGACCCTCGACGTCCATGTGAAGCGCCTGCGCGCCAAGATCGAACCGGACCCGGGCGCCCCGCGCTATCTGGTCACGGTCCGTGGCCTCGGCTACAAGTTCGAGCCCTAAGCGGTCCGAGGGCCGACCCCACCGGCTGACGAAGAACGCCCCACCGAAACCGGTGGGGCGTTCTGCTAGCGATGGAGCTCGATCCGAAACCCGGACCGTACCGCCCTGCTGTCCAGACGTACGAACGGTACGGACGCCGGGCGTCAGCTGTGCGCGGAGTCGGAGGAATCGCCCTCCGGGTCGCCCTGCTCGTTGTCCCGGCCCTGCTCGTTCGCCTGCTCGTTCTGCTCGCCCTCGGAGCCCGGCTGGCCTTCCGCACCCGGCTCCGACCCGTTCCCCGGGTTGTCGCCGTTCGCACCGTTCTCGGTGTTGGTCGCGTTCTCTGCGTTCTGCGCGTTCTCTGTGTTTTCTGGGTTCTGGGCGTCTGCCGGGTTCTCACCCGGTTCGCCCGCCGGCTCCGACGGCTTGGGCTTCTCCGGAGCGGGCTTCGGCGGCGCGGTGGGCCCGAAGTCCTTGAAGTCGCCCGACGACGCCATCACGAACGCCTTCAGCTTCACATCACCGGTGTCGCTGAACCGGAAGACGGTCTCCTGGACGCCGCCGATGTTCTTCGTCAGATCGCGGCCGTTCTCGATGAAAGCGGAGGCATTGCCCTTGCCACCGATGATCACCGTGCCCTGAGCGGGCACCGTGATGGGGCCGGAGCCCTTCGCGGGCTTCAACTGCACGCGACCGGCACCCGGCAGGGTGATCGAGTCGATCGTCTGGGCGTCCTGACCGTTGTTGAAGATCGTCGCGGAGACGGCCGCCGGGCCCTCCGAGTCCGCCTTCGGCTGGGTGATGACGTTGGCGTTCTGGACACTGATCGTGTCGACCGTCACCCCTGCCGTGTCCGGCTTGATGCCGAGGGACTGGGCGTTGTTGCCCGCGCCGCAAGCGGTGAGAGCGGCGGTCGACAGCACGGCAGCGGTCACGGCGAGGGCACCGCGTCGAAGGCTGCGGGTGCGGCCTCCCGACGGAGTGTGGTGGAGGCTCACGACGGCGGCATCTCCTTGGACGTACGGACTGCGGACTGGTCGGGCTGCCGCCTGCCGAACGACGGTGGGCGGGCCGGTTGAACCGGCGTAATACCGGCCGGGACCGCGACAGTTCGCGATACCGGCCGAGACCACTTCAGTTCGTCGACAGATTACAGAGCCGTCGCTTCCGCCCTGCACCCGACCCGCCCCTTCGCGTTGTGGCCCCTTCTGGTAGTCGGTTGCGGCTCCTTACCGGCGGCCGGCTACCAGAAGGGGCCACAACCAACCGGGCGATGAACCGGAGGTCGGAACGGCCGACTTCCGGCTCCTTCCGAGGAAGCCGCCAGAAGCCGGTTTTCTCTTGTCGTTCCCCTTGGCGTTCGCATATCACCAGTGATCAATTCCCGAGCCCGCTCCGCATTCCTTCCGAATACCGTGCAGGTGAAAGCTTCGACACAGCCCCGGTGATCAATTGCGGATTCCCGCGCCCATCAGGCCGAACGGGTGAACGACGGCCGAACGGAGTACGGGAAGTTCACCATGAAGAACCCGGCATATCGGGACGTTCAGTCATGTCTGGGGGGTCGGTACGGGGGGTAACGTACGTGTTTCACTCGGCCCGTGCAGCCGCTCCGACCTGCGAATACCGTCTTCCGGAAGCCGCTCGCAGCACGTTCCTGTTGCTGTTGTCAAGCCCCGAGATATGCCCTGACCTGCGAAAACGCCATTCAGAAGAAGCTGTATCCGTGTTACCCTGGATAGCCACGGAAGGGGTACCTGTCACATGACGTTCAAGGTTGGCGACACCGTGGTCTATCCCCATCACGGGGCCGCGCTGATCGAGGCCATCGAAACTCGCCAGATCAAAGGCGTGGACAAGACCTACTTGGTGCTCAAGGTCGCTCAGGGTGACCTGACTGTTCGCGTGCCAGCGGACAATGCGGAGTTCGTCGGCGTACGCGATGTGGTCGGTCAGGACGGGCTCGACCGGGTCTTCGAGGTGCTCCGCGCACCGTATGCCGAAGAGCCGACTAACTGGTCCCGTCGTTACAAGGCAAATCTGGAGAAGCTTGCCTCCGGTGATGTCATCAAGGTCGCTGAAGTAGTGCGTGACCTGTGGCGTCGTGAGCGTGAGCGTGGACTTTCCGCAGGTGAGAAGCGCATGCTCGCCAAGGCTCGCCAGATCCTGGTGAGCGAGCTCGCCCTCGCGGAGAACACCAACGAAGACAAGGCCGAGGCTCTGCTCGACGAGGTCCTCGCGTCCTGACGCGTGACGCACCAATGCCGCGGTGCCCGATGACATGACATGATCACCATTGATCATGGCCCTGTCGCCGGGCGCTGCGGCATGTTTCGTGGTCCCGCCCGTGTGTCGTGCTGGTACTGCTTTTCGGTGCTGTGGACCGCACCACTGATCCCTGTGGTGTGCCGGGCCCGGGCGGCTGGCGCAGACCAGTAGTCACGGAAGGGTCCGTCAAGGCGTCGCGCCCGGCACGCTTGAGGCCATACCCATGTCGGCCGAGGAAACAAACCTGCCGGAGTGCAACCGATGTCAGACGTATCGCATCCGCCCCGCACCGCAGCGGTGATTCCGGCCGCCGGGCGGGGGGTGAGGCTGGGCCCCGGCGCACCCAAGGCGCTCCGTACGCTCAACGGCACACCGATGCTCGTCCACGCCGTACGCGCCATGGCGGCCTCGCGGTCGGTCACCCTCGTCGTGGTCGTCGCCCCGTCCGACGAGGTGCAGGGGGTCAAGACCCTCCTCGCGGACATCGCGCTGCCGGACCGCACGGACGTCGTGGTCGTCCCCGGCGGTGACAGTCGTCAGGAGTCGGTGCGGCTCGGCCTCGAAGCCATCCCCGACGTGATCGAGATCGTCCTGGTCCATGACGCGGCCCGCCCGCTCGTGCCCGTCGACACGGTCGACGCCGTGATCGAGGCCGTACGCGACGGCGCTGTGGCCGTGGTGCCGGCGCTACCGCTCGCCGACACGGTCAAGGAGGTCGAGCCGGCGCCCGCCGGGCTGCCGCCGGGACCGGAGCCCGTCGTCGCCACTCCCGAGCGGGCCCGACTGCGGGCCGTACAGACACCGCAGGGTTTCGACCGTGCCACCCTCGTCAACGCCCACCGGACCATGGCCGCGGCCGGCGGCGACGGCGCCACGGACTGCGCCGGCATGGTGGAGCGACTGGGCGCCCCCGTGGTCGTGGTGCCCGGCCACGAGGAGGCGTTCAAGGTGACGCGTCCCCTCGATCTCGTCCTCGCCGAAGCAGTGCTCGCCCGTAGGAGGGCCAATGACGGCTTCTAGCCTCCCCCTGGTCGGCATCGGCACCGATGTCCACGCCTTCGAGGCGGGCCGGGAACTGTGGTGCGCCGGGCTGTTCTGGGAGGGCGAGACGGGCCTCGCCGGTCACTCCGACGCCGATGTCGCCGCCCATGCCGCGTGTGACGCGCTCTTCTCGGCCGCGGGCATCGGCGATCTCGGAGCCCACTTCGGCACCGACCGCCCCGAGTGGTCCGGCGCCTCGGGCGTCACCCTGCTCGCCGAGGCCGCCCGGCTGGTCCGGGCCGAGGGCCTGGAGATCGGCAACGTGGCCATTCAGGTGATCGGGGTGCGCCCGAAGATCGGCAAGCGCCGAGCGGAGGCACAGAAGGCACTGGGCGCCGCGGTCGGAGCCCCGGTGTCCGTCTCCGGGACGACGACGGACGGCCTGGGCCTGACCGGTCGTGCCGAAGGGATCGCCGCGGTCGCCACGGCTCTGGTGTTCCGTACGGGTGAGTAGTTCGTCAGGCTGAAACGTTGGACGGGTGTGACGTGCCGCCCGTCCCGGGTACTCCTACGAGGACCCGCCCCGGTGGACCCCTTCCGTCCGCTGACCCCGCCCCGGGTCCACTCCGGCGCACCCGACCCGAAAGGCCGCGTACATGACCGCCGAACTCTCGGACGAACTGAAGACGCTCCTCGACTCCCCCGTCTTCGTGAACATCGCGACGATCCAGCCCGACGGCAGCCCCCAGGTGTCGCCGGTATGGGTGAAGCGGGACGGCGACGACGTCCTCATCTCGACGACCGTCGGTCGGCGCAAGGAGAAGAACCTGCGTCGCGACCCCCGGGTGACGGTCCTGGTGCAGCCGTTCGACGCCCCGTACACGTACGCCGAGATCCGTGGGACCGCCGAGCTCACCAGCGAGGGCGGCCAGGAGTTGATCGACGAACTCTCGGTGAAGTACGTGGGCAAGAAGTACGCGGAGTTCAATCCCGCCGCCGCTCAGGACGCTCCCCGCGTGGTTGTCCGAATCACCCCGCGGAAGGTCGTCGGGCGTATCTGAACCCCACAAGGGGGAAGTCACACAGGCCACGTGAGCAAAGTTTCGCCCCGCGTCCCCCACTGGGTCGCGGGGCACTGCCGTGCGCCCACTACCCTTGTTGCGTGACTATTCGCCTGTACGACACCAGCGCCCGGCAGATCCGTGACTTCAACCCGCTCAAGCCGGGCTGTGTCTCGATCTACCTCTGTGGCGCTACGGTGCAGGCCGCCCCTCACATCGGACACATTCGTTCCGGGCTGAACTTCGACATCATGCGCCGCTGGTTCGAGTACCGCGGCTACGACGTGACGTTCATCCGGAACGTCACTGACATCGATGACAAGATCATCCAGAAGTCGGCGGAACAGAACCGCCCCTGGTGGTCGATCGGCTACGAGAACGAGCGCGCCTTCAACGACGGCTACACCGCGCTCGGCTGCCTCCCGCCCACCTACGAGCCCCGCGCCACCGGTCACATCACCGAGATGGTCGAGATGATGCGCGGCCTCATCGAGCGCGGACACGCCTACGAGGCCGACGGCAACGTCTACTTCGACGTGCGCTCCTTCCCCGACTACCTCCAGCTCTCCAACCAGGACATCGACGATCTCCGGCAGCCCTCCGGCGAGGGGGAGACCGGCAAGCGCGACCCGCGCGACTTCGCCATGTGGAAGGCCGTCAAGCCCGGTGAGCCCAGTTGGGAGACGCCCTGGGGCCGCGGCCGTCCCGGCTGGCACCTGGAGTGCTCGGCCATGGTGCACAAGTACCTCGGCACCAGCTTCGACATCCACGGCGGCGGGATCGACCTGGTCTTCCCGCACCACGAGAACGAGATCGCGCAGGCCAAGGCGTTCGGCGATGACTTCGCCCAGTACTGGGTGCACAACGCCTGGGTGACCATGAGCGGCGAGAAGATGTCGAAGTCCCTCGGCAACTCGGTCCTCGTCTCCGAGATGGTCAAGCACTGGAAGCCCATCGTCCTGCGCTACTACCTGGGCACGCCTCACTACCGGTCGATGATCGAGTACAGCGAGGAGGCCCTGCGCGAGGCGGAATCGGCCTTCGCCCGGATCGTCGGCTTCATGCAGCGCGTCTGCGAGAAGGCCGGGGACACCGTCGCCCCCGCCGCCGAGGTCCCCCTCGCGTTCGCCGAGGCGATGGACGACGACCTCGGGGTCCCGCAGGCCCTGGCCGTCATCCACACCACGGTCCGACAGGGGAACTCGGCGCTCGCCGCGGACGACAAGGAGAGCGCGGTCGCCCGTCTGGCCGAGGTTCGTGCCATGCTCGGTGTACTGGGTCTCGATCCGCTCGACGCGCACTGGGCGGGGGAGACGGAGAGCGGCGAGGACCTCCACGGCGCGGTCGACACCCTCGTACGCCTGGTGCTCCAGCAGCGCGAGGCGGCCCGTGGGCGCAAGGACTGGGCCACCGCCGACGCCATCCGCGACCAGCTCCAGCAGTCCGGTCTGGTCATCGCGGACAGCCCGGACGGACCGCGCTGGACGCTCGGACCGCGCTGACGCCCATCCGCGATGTGCCGCCCGGCTCCCCGGGCGGCACACTTTCATACATACGTACGTACGCCTTCGAGCTTTCAGGAAACAGGTAGTAGCCATGGCCGGGAACAGCCAGCGCAGGAACCGCCGCACGTCCAACAAGAAGGGCGCGCAGGTCGGCAGCGGTGGCAATCGGCGCCGCTCGCTTGAGGGCAAGGGCCCGACCCCACCCGCGTCCGCCCGCAAGGGGCACGTGAAGAACCGCGTCGCCAACGCCAAGGCGAAGCAGACCGCGCGCCGCCCCGTCGCCCGCCGCGGCGGCAAGGGCAGCTCCGAGATGGTCGTCGGACGCAACCCCGTCTTCGAGGCGCTGCGCGACGGGGTGCCCGCCAGCACGCTCTACGTGCAGCAGTTCATCGACAACGACGAGCGCGTCCGCGAGGCCCTCCAGTTGGCGGCCAGGCGCGGCAACATCCATCTGATGGAGGCTCCCCGGCCCGAGCTGGACCGGATGACCGGTGGCCTCAACCACCAGGGCATGGTGCTCCAGGTCCCGCCGTACGAGTACGCGCACCCGGAGGACCTGGTGGTGGCCGCGCACGACGAGGGCGAGGACCCGCTGATCGTCGCGCTCGACGGGGTGACCGACCCGCGCAACCTGGGTGCCGTGGTGCGTTCGGTCTCCGCCTTCGGCGGTCATGGCGTCGTGGTGCCCGAGCGCCGTGCGGCCGGCATGACCGCGGGTGCCTGGAAGACGTCCGCAGGCACCGCCGCCCGCACTCCGGTGGCCCGGGCCACCAATCTCACCCGCGCCCTGGAGGGGTACCAGAAGGCGGGCCTGACCGTCGTCGGTCTCGCCGCGGACGGCGAGCACGAGGTCGGCGACCTCGAAGCGCTCGGCGGACCCGTGGTGATCGTCGTCGGCAGCGAGGGCAAGGGCCTGTCCCGGTTGGTCGGCGAGACCTGCGACTTCCTCGTCCGCATTCCGATGCCGGGCGGCGCGGAGTCGCTCAACGCCGGTGTAGCGGCGGGCGTCGTGCTGTACGAGGCGGCCAAGCGGCGCCCATGACGTCCGCGTGGCGGGTTGACTCCGGCCCGCCACGCCCTTTCCGGGGCGCTCACCAGCCTTGACGGGTCTCGGACAGATAGGGCCGGCCGTGGCAGTGTCCTAACTCGTTGTCACTCGGTTAGATGAGTGTGGACACCAGAACGCCCCGGCCCGGGTTCGATGATCAGCCTGCGTTGAGCATGGTCAAGGTTGACTGCGACCCCGCGCAGGTCATCGTGAACCACGCCAGCTTCCGGGTGCGGCTCGCTCCGAGCTCGCGCCCGTCACGAGCCGTGGCGGACACCACGCGCGTCCCCCATACGGGTGCCGTGGCCCGGCGGCGGGCGCCCGTCGTCTGGAGCGGCCGGTCCGCACCCGGGGACGCCGGTGCGACGGGACTGCTCCGAGCCGTCCGGAACAACGCCACCACCGGATACCAGGACGGCCACGACCACTACGACGGCGGCTCGACCCAGGTGATCCCCCGGGTCGAGGTCACCGGCGTCGGCGGCGATCCGACCGAGCCCCACCCCGTCCATCCCGGAGTGCCCCACAGCCGCTCGGAGAGCCCGCTCCTGCCGCCGATGCGCCAGGCCGTCGGCGCCTATGACGGCCCCGACGGCTACGGCACCTATGACGGCTACGACCCATCCGCCTCGTACGCCTCCTACGAACAGGAGCCCTACGAGGACGAGTTGGACGACGTCGTGGGGGACACGCCCCCGCACCGGGCGGGGCAGGACACGGTTCGGCACGGCTACTACCCCGGGCGCCGGATGAACCTCGGCGTGGTGCTGCTGCCGATGCGGGTCTTCCTCGGTTTCATCTCCATCTACGCCGGCATGGGCAAGCTCAGCGATCCCGTCTACTTCGACGGCGGCGAGCGCGGCTCCATGGTCAAGTGGCTGAACTCGCTGCACCCGTGGGCGCTGGCCGAGCCGCTGCGCGACTTCGCGCTCTCCCACCCGGTGGGCGCGGGCCTCACGGTCGCCTTCCTCCAGATCGTCGTGGGTGTGCTGACGGTCCTGGGGCTGTGGCAGCGGGTCGCCGCCGTCGTCGGCGCACTGTTGTCGGCCGCGCTGATCCTCACGGTGAGCTGGCGGACCGTACCCGTCTACGACGCACCCGACATCATCTACCTCGCCGCCTGGTCCCCGCTGATCATCGCGGGCGCACCGGTCTACTCGGTGGACGGCCGGTTGGCGAGCGAGGCGTGGCGCAAGCTCGGGCCGCGCTCCGAGCTCTGGCAGCTGCGCCAGCGGGTGCTGCGGCGGGGCGCGGTCGTGGCGACCGTGGTCGTGGGCCTCACCCTGCTCCTCGGCTCGATCCTGGGCGGGGCGGTGCGCTCCACGGACATGGTCACCGTGCCAGGTCCCAACCAGGACCCGACGAACCATCTGCCCGGCTCCGCCCTGCCGCAGGACGAGCCGACGGGTGAGCGCAGTTCCTCCGGCCCCACCGGGGAGCAGCCCAAGAAACCTAAGCCGTCCGTGAGCCGGGTGGAGACCCCTAAGAAGGAACAGGCCACGCCGTCCGGGGAGAAGGCCCGTGAGCCGGGCCGCACGGCCCAGGAGCAGCCCAGCGAGCCCCGGGGCACGGGTGGTGGCGCTCAGGAGCCGCCGGCCCGTTCAGAGCCCGCCCAGCAGGCACCTTCGGGGAGTTCGGGGCCGTCGTCGTCGGGCGGTGGCAGCGGTGGTACGGGCGCCACGGACAGCAGCGCCGAGGACCCGGGGTCCACGAGCGGTTCCGGTTCGGGCTCGGGCGGCGGATCGGGCAGCGGGGGCAGCGGTCGGGTGATCGGCGGCCTGCTGGGCTGAGCACCCGCCCACCGAACGACCGAGGGCGGCCATCGGAATCCCGGTGGCCGCCCTTGGCGTTCCCTGCGCACGGTATGCCCGGCGGTGCGCCTGCTACGAGGGCTGTTGCGCGGCCAGTTCCTTCGCGGCCTCGGTGAGGTCCTTCGCGGTGTCGATCGCCCGCCAATAGGCGCCCTGGGGCAGCGGGAAGCCGGCCAGCAGGCGCTCTCGGGCCAGTCCGGGGAAGGTGGTGCGCTCGTGGTCGCCGCGATCCGGCAGCAGCTCGGTGAAGGCGGCGGAGAAGACGTACACGCCGGCGTTGATCAGGAACGGCGACGGCGGGGCTTCGATGAAGTCCGTGATGTGTCCGAACGCATCGGTTTCCACGGCTCCCCAGGGAATGCGGGGGCGGGCGAGCGCAAGGGTGGCGACGGCGTCGCGCTCGGTGTGGAAGGCGGCCATGTCACGCAGCGGGAAACGCGTCCAGATGTCGCCGTTGGTGGCGTACCAGGGCAGATCGGGGCGGGGCAGACGGGCGGCGGCGTACTTGAGACCGCCGCCGCGGCCGAGCGGCTCGGGTTCGACGACGGTGGTGACGCGCAGGGGCAACTCGGTGGTCGCCAGCCAGTCCTGGAGCACTTCGGCGAGGTGACCGCAGGAGACGACCGCGTCGGTCACGCCTTCGGCGGCCAGCCAGGAAAGCTGATGGCCGATGATCGGGGTCCCGGTTCCCGGGATCTCGACCATCGGCTTGGGGCGGTCGTCGGTGTACGGGCGCAGCCGTGAGCCCTGGCCGCCCGCCAGGACCACGGCCTGCGTCGGATGCGTAGGCGTACTCATGGCGTGAACCATATGCGGCACGGGCCGGAAGGCCCCGGCGGCTCAGCTGCCCTGGGTCTGTGCGGCGACGCCGGTGGCGAAGGAGGTGTCGCAGACAGGCTTGGAGTAGGACTGGGCGCGGGTGGGGCCGAGGCGGTCGACGGCGGCGCGGCCGAGGGCGCGTGCGATGGACATGCAGTGCTGTGCGAGCGACGGCCGGGCCTCCACCTCGCGCTGGAGGTGGGTGAGCGCGGTCCCGGGGTCCTTCTCCTGGAGTTCGGCCAGGAGGCGGTCGCGCAGGACGTCCTGGGGGGCGCGTGGCTTCGCGCGTACGGAGACGTCCTGGGAGGAGGCGGTGAGCATCTGCGACTGGCTCGGCTGGCCCGCCCACGGGACGCTGGTGACCGCGAGGGTTCCGGAGAGCACCAGGACGACGGGCAGAACGAGAGCGAGTGTGCGGCCGATTCGGCGTGCTGAGTGGGTCACGCGAGCGAGCGTAGCGGTCAGTGATGATTTGGCGACATTTAGTCACTCGGGCGGGGGACGGTTCGACGAGCCCTTTCGAATCCGGTGTTGACGGCGGGTACCGAAATGCCCGGAGCGGTGGGGCTTTTGGCGGGACACGGGAAACGGCCCCGCAGGAACTGCGGGGCCGTCACTCTGTGTTGAACCGTTTCGGTCGACTCAGTTGGTGAGGCGCTCACCGGTCGAGGTCGCGAAGACGTGCAGCTCGTCCGGGCGCGGAACGACGTGCAGCTCAGCGCCCTTGTCGGGCACGGAACGACCGCCGACGCGGACGACCAGGTCCTTGTACTCTCCGCTCACCTCGGTGGAGCCGTACACGAAACCGTCGGCGCCGAGCTCTTCGACGACGTTGACGGAGATGGCGAGACCGGCCGGCGCGTCCTGGGAGTCCTTGGAGAGCGAGCGGGCGGCGGCGCCGTTGTGCTCGACGACGTCGAAGTGCTCGGGACGGACGCCCACGGTGACGGTGGTGTCGCCGCGGTCGGCGGCGGCGCTGAGTGCCTCGCGGGACACGGGCACCACGCTGTTGCCGAACTTCACGCCGCCGTCGGTGATCGGCACCTCCACCAGGTTCATGGCGGGGGAGCCGATGAAGCCGGCGACGAAGAGGTTGGCCGGGCGGTCGTACATGTTGCGCGGGGAGTCGACCTGCTGGAGCAGACCGTCCTTGAGGACCGCGACCCGGTCGCCCATGGTGAGGGCCTCGACCTGGTCGTGGGTGACGTACACGGTGGTGATGCCCAGGCGCCGCTGGAGCGAGGCGATCTGGGTACGGGTGGAGACACGGAGCTTGGCGTCGAGGTTCGACAGCGGCTCGTCCATGAGGAAGACCTGCGGCTCGCGGACGATGGCGCGGCCCATCGCCACACGCTGGCGCTGACCGCCGGAGAGGGCCTTCGGCTTGCGGTCGAGGTAGGGGCTGAGGTCGAGGATCTTGGCAGCCTCTTCGACCTTCTTGCGGATCTCGCTCTTGTTGACGCCGGCGATCTTGAGCGCGAAGCCCATGTTGTCGGCGACGCTCATGTGCGGGTAGAGCGCGTAGTTCTGGAACACCATGGCGATGTCCCGGTCCTTGGGTGGCAGGTGCGTGACATCGCGGTCGCCGATGCGGATCGCTCCGCCGTTGACGTCCTCAAGTCCGGCGAGCATCCGGAGGGAAGTGGACTTGCCACAACCGGAAGGGCCGACGAGGACGAGGAACTCGCCGTCTTCGATCTCGATCTGGAGCTGGTCGACCGCAGGCTTGTCCCCGCCGGGGTAGATGCGGGTCGCCTTGTCGAACGTGACGCTGGCCATGCTGATGGTTCCCTTCACCGGCAGGAACGTGCCGGACGATCCGAGTAAAGGATTGGTGTAGTCCACCTGTGTGGACGTGGGGTGACGCTACCTGCCCTTTTCTGATCTGTCAGCTGCCGTAGGCAACCAGATTCTCGGTCGACGAGGGCACACGGTTGGTTACACTGCTACGGCTGCCTCCTTAGCTCAGCTGGCCAGAGCAACGCACTTGTAATGCGTAGGTCGTCGGTTCGAATCCGACAGGGGGCTCTCAGAGGCTTAATGTGTGGCCCAGATCACTCGTCATGAGCTGGGGTTTTTGTTTATCGGATGTGGCGCCTGCGTCGGGCGCGGGCTGTCTTGCTGCCTGTGGTCTCCGTTTTGGGCTCGTTACCAACCCAAGCTGGCTTGCCCTCGCCGACGCCGAAGGCCGAGCCGTCCGTGAGTTGCACCGGCACTGCCTTGCTTGCTGATGTCACCAGGAATCGAGTGAGCCGGTTCTTGTTAACGTCGGCCAGTGGCCGGCCAGGGAGGTCCAGTGCCGTCTTCGTTCCCCACTAATGCCGTCGTCGACTTGCGTGTTGAGCCGGTGGATGCCGTGCTCGACGAGGTCGAGCGTTCACTCCAGACACGGCTCGATCGGCACACTCTGGTGTGCAAGCGACGCTCGCTCGGCGCCCGCACGGACCGGGATACGTGGGTACGGATCGAGCGGCGTCCCTTCGTCAGGATCGGCGGCCAGGGCTGGAACGGGACGGAATGTGCGGCTCTGCTGGAGGGGATCGCGAAGCCCGTATGGCACCGGGCCAGCACATGGAGCAGACCGGATGAGGCCGCGATGTGGCGCGCGGACGAGACGGACCTGCTGCCCGGGGCACCGATCGGCGGCAGTGTCCTGCTCGCGGATCCCGAGCTGCCGGACTGCTGGTGGCAGGCGCTGAACGCGTCGCTGGACGCCTTGGCCGCCCAGCATACGAGTCGGGTCGCCACCCCGGACACCGTCACCGTCACGCAGAATGGAGTGACGGATGCGGTTAAGCGATTCCTTCCTGGCGGCGTCGACCCAACAGTCCACCAGTGGCGGTCGGCGCACGCCGACCTGAATTGGGCGAACATGACCGGTCCGCAGTTCTGTCTCTTCGACTGGGAGGATTGGGGCATTGCCCCGCGCGGGCTGGATGCCGCGTCGTTGTGGGGTAACTCCCTTGCTGTCCCGGCCCTGGCCGATCGGGTCCGCCATGAGCGGCGACATGACCTGGAGAGCCGGGATGGCCGGCTGATGACCCTTTTCGTCTGCGCGAAGATCCTGGCTCCGGATGCCCACCCCGAGGACCCCCGACTCCAACCGGCACGCCACATGGCCACCCGGGTCGCGGACGAGCTTCAGCGAGGCTGACGGTCCGCCCGCTCGCGGAGGAGCCTGCGGTACGCGTTGACACTCGTGTCGTCGGTGTCGTACCTCAGTGAGGCGATCAGATCCCGCAGGTGGCAGGGGTCATCCGTACCGACGGCGACTGCTCCCACCCGAGGAAGCGAGTACGCAGTACGGAAGACCGCCTGGACGCGGGAGAGCCCAGATCCAGTTGCCCGGATGAACATCCGGGCGTCAAGACTGCTCCACAGGGGGTCCTCGGTGCTGCCGCCGAAGGGACTCATGCCCCAAAGCTGGTCAGAACCGAGATCCCAGCGGGTCGCCAGTGCTTCCGCGGCATCCAAGACGTCGGCTCCAGCAAGAAGCCCCGCGCGGACCATGAACACGTCGGGTCTCGGCGTCGAATCTTCGACCAATCCGGGCAGCGGACGTGGGTCCCAGGAAGAGACGCCCCAGGCCCCGCACAGACCATCTGCCACCGCACTCGCAAGTGCAGCACACGCCATGTCCAGTGCGTTCCGGGAACCGGCAGAGAGATTGTGCAAGGAGCGTTCCGGATTGTGCAGGAACACCAGATCGGGAACGCGGCCGAGATCCCGGATCGTCTTCTCCGCTGCCTTCCGGAGACGAACGGGGTCGAGAGAGTGTTCGGCTTGGCCGGCAGCCTGGAAGAAGCCGACCTTGGTGGACACCTTGAATCGGGGTAGAAGATCATTTGCAGCTTTCGCCAGGGCTGAATGGGCCGAGAAGCCGTGGTAGTTGAAGCTGGTGTCGATCGCGTCGATACCGAGATCCAGTGCGCTTGTCAGGATCCGGCGCTCGTAACGAGACCGGTGTAGCCCGAGGACAATTCGGGGGTCAGACTCGCGCACAGCTCCTCCTTCACCAGGATCTTTGCCAGGGTCTCTATCTCCGCGCCCACCAGGCGGGCAGCCTCGTCCAGTTGCACGGGATGGCCGCTGAGGAGCATTCGGAGCCCGGGCAGGGCCTTGCACATGAAGGTGAGCTTTTTGCCTGCGGCCAGCACGGCGACCGTCTCGTCCTCCTCCTTGATCAGCGGCGGGAACTCGCTGACACACACCACGCTTTGAAGCGGGCCGAAGATGTCCAGAAAGGGGACGTGTCGACCGGGAGGGGCTTCCTGCTCGCGGAGGCGGAGGAATTCCTCCGGAGTGCGGACGTCGACGAGGTGTGAGGCTTCTGTGGCCAGCAGCCGCTTCTGGGCTTCCCGTTCCTCCGGGCTGCTCCAGCGGTCGAGGTCGTGGCGGAACACTTCCTCCTGTCGGGACCAGTCGGCGAGCCAGGTCAGCCAGCTCACGGCGGTGCGCTTGGCGAAGCCGAAGGTCACATGAGTACTGTGGCCGTCGCCATTGCCCACGCGCGTTGCCGCGTGCCAGTAGCCGCGGGGAATGTGCATCACGTCGCCGGTCTTCATCGTGCCGGTCCACACGATGTCTTCGCTGGGGGTGTTGTTCCGCTCCGCGTCCCGGAACATGGGCACGGGCCGGGAGGTCTCGCGTACCTCCCATTGCTTCTCGCCGGCCAATTGAACGATGAGGACGTCATGGTCGTCCCAGTGCAGGTCAAAACCGGAAGCATCGTTCGTGGTCAGATATACGTTCGCTTGGACGTGCTCCCGAGACCACCACTGCATCGCTCGGCAGGCCGCTTCCATCGTGGGGTCGAAGACGTTCGACTGATCCAGGACCAGCGTTGCGCCCTCACGCAACAGGCCGCCCACCCGACGTATGTCCACCATGGGGATCGCTTGGCCCCGGGGCGTAACCTGGCGGTCGAGATAGGCGTCGGGGTGCAGCTCAGCACCACCTTTGAAGAACCGGAACTGCGGGTTGGCGAGACTGCGGCGCATCACCATGTCGAGCAGACGGGAAGGCGTGAGTAGCCTCTCCACGACCCCGAGGTCGCTGATTTTCCCCCAGGCGAACTCCTTGCCCAGGAGACCCGGGCCGTCCCACCCCAGGGCCTCCTCGACTGCTCGGACCAAACGGTGCTCCATGAGTTGTTCCTTTCCCTGTGTCGGGTGAGGTGATGGAGGGCGGAGGGGCCGCGTGTGGCCCCTCCGCAGGAGAGCGGATCGCTACGCCGCGTGGTTCAGCCCATCCCCACCCGGCCAGGGGCCGTCACCGGAGCTGCCCTGTCCGGGGTCGGAGGCGTTGCTGTCATGCCGGTCGTGGACGCTCGCGAGGATTTCCACGGTGACCAGAAGGCCCTCCTCGACTGAGGGCGTCATGTCTCCCACTTGGTGCTCCTTCCTCATTTCCGATCTCCCGCCGGGTACGACGGGACGCTTGTTGCGTACGGATGTGGTGGTTTCAGGGGTGGTAGCCACTGCCGGTCGTAGGGGCTCAGGGCGCGGAGTCAGAGCGGCTTGTTCGCGTAGTGCTCATCTGCGGTGCGAGCCACCCCGCAGGGCTCGGTGCTTCCCCCTTCGGTGTCCTCCGGACGTCTCCGCCACGGTGGTGGCAGGGGGCAGCGACGAAAAGTCACCGTTGAGCCGACCTCCTGTTGCCGTCGTCGGTCATCGTCGGGTTGACAGGCCGACGCGGGTGCACTCGACGACCCCGGCTACTACACGAGTTGGCAGAGCCTGTAGGTCTCGTTCACGCTGCCGAACCTGGCCTCGGAGTAGTTCAGTTCGAGAAGAGCCGCAGCTTGACGGACCGAAGGCTTCTTCGGCCCTTCGATTTCATCTAATGTGGGGGATTTTGGCCAGGTGTCAGCCGGTCAGACACGGGCATACACCACGTCAGGACCGCGAGGGTGAGTTCTTCCGTAGACGCTCGCCGAGTAAGCAGTGCAGGGACTCGAAGTTGCAGCGTGCAGCATCCGGAACCTGCGAGTTCCGGTGACTTTCCCGATCACTTGAGCCCCCTTGGCCGGTCTTCTGGCTGAGGACCTGATGCTGGCCGAGCTGGCCGGGACAGCATCACCGCGTTTGCGGACGGCGTGGGGACGTCCTGGGACGTTTTCAGCGGGCCGAGAAAGACTCCAGGATCCGGACGAGGTCCGATGTGTGAGAGAGGTCAGTGAGTACGGTGGTCGCGCCGGCGGCAGCAAGTTCTTTGGCGCTGTGGATGCCCGAGGCGACCGCGACGATCTGGGAGCCCGTCGCCAGGGCGGCCTCGATGTCGCGCGGGGTGTCCCCGACAAGCACCACGGGCACGTCACCCGTCACCCCCCGGAGGCGCTGGGCCCGCTCCCGGGCGACCCCCACGAGATCGGGACGCTGTTCGGCATCGGCTCCGAAGGCGCCAACGGACAGGTCCAGCAGGGAATCGAGACCAAAGGCGGACAACTTCACGGCGGCATTGGCTGCGATGTTCCCGGTCAGGACTGAGGACACCCAGTCGCCGCGCGTCGAGGCCGCTTCGAGGACGTCACGCACCCCGGGCAGGGCTGTACCCCTGTTGCGAAGCTCGGCAAGGCGCTCCTCTCCGGCGTGGGTGAGGGCGGCCTCGATCGTGGGCCAGTTCGGTTCGGGCAGGCCGTGCCGGACGAACATCTCCCGCATGATCAGACGATCCGTGCGCCCCTCTGTCCGTGCAGGCCCGACCGGTACTTGTCCCGCCAATGCTGAGAAAGCCGCCGCGTAGATCTCCTTACTCACCCCGGCGTTGTCGATGAGCGTGTGGTCGATGTCCCACAGAACGATGAGCTGCATGTCGCCAGCGTAGGGATCTGTCTCTGCCTCACCTCCGAAGAACGTCCCAAAACGTCCTTGCCCGATCTTGGTCGTCTTGGCTTCGATGAGATCCGTGAACGAGCGACTGCACTCCGTACTCGCCCAGCGTGGCGTCTCACTCGAGTCGCTCGCGGAACTGTGCGAGGTGGACCCGAAAACCGTCGGCCGCTGGCTCGGCGGGCGCCTGCCTCACCCTCGGCACCGATTCAGTGTCGCGCAGCACCTGCGGGTGGAGGAGACTTTCCTCTGGCCCGCCTCTCACCCACGCGTTAGCCGACCGGGCACCGGACTCGGTGTCGAGCTTGTCGGCACCTATCAGAACCGGGCCAGCGTTCCTCGGGACACCTGGCTCTCGCTGCTCCGGGAGTCCCGGCAACAGATCGGGGTCCTTGTCTTCTCCGGCACCTTTTTCGCCCAGTCCAACCCACACGTGGCGAAGATGCTCGCCGAACGAGCGGCCGGCGGAGTCCGGGTAAGGCTGTGCTTCGGCGATCCAACCGGCACGGCGGTTGCCATCCGGGGCCATGAGGAAGGCATCGGTGACGCCCTGTCCGCCAAGATCCGAGCCTCCCTCACCTACTACCGCTCGCTGCTCTCGGAGGCAGGGTGTGAGGTGCGGCTGCACGACACGACGCTCTACACCTCCATGTTCCGCTACGACGACGACCTGTTGATCAACCCGCACGTTTGGGGCCAGCCGGCCAGCGCCAACCCGCTTCTCCATCTCAGAAGGGCTGACGCCACTGGGTGGTTCGACAACTACGCTCAGAGTTTCGACGCCGTCTGGGCTACCGCGCGGCCCTGGACACTCGACCAGGAGGGGACCGTCACACATGGGCAGAACTGAGTACTACAACGAGCCCGGCGCCCCGAAAGCGAACACCCTCATCCCGGCCAGCAACCTTTTGGTCGTGGACAACCAGGGCGCGATCCTGCTCCAGCGCCGCCGCGACACCGGCCAGTGGGCCCTGCCCGGCGGAGCCCAGGACATTGGCGAAACGGCGGCGCAGTGCGCGGTACGCGAATGCCTGGAGGAGACCGGCATCATCTCCGAAATCACCGGCTTCCTCGGCGTCTACACCAACCCGAACCACATCGTCGCCTACACGGACGGCGAGATCCGCCAGCAGTACGAGAACACCTACATCGGCCGCCCGGTCGGCGGCGAACCAACGATCAACGACGAGGCCGATGGCGTCCGTTTCGTCCAGCCGGACGATCTCGACGCGTACGACATCCACCCGAGCATGCGCCAGCAGATCGGCGACTACTTGACGGGCAGGTACCCCTATCTGGGCTGATTTGCCAGGGCCGCTTCCACCCGCGCTGCTGCAGCGAAGATCTCAGGTGCCGCCCGACGAATGAAACGCCCGACCAAGCTGTCCATCCCGTAGCGGCTGAGGATCTCTGCTACCCGCTCCTGGGCGGTGGTCTGCTCTCCGTGGGGTGTGGTCGTCATGTCGCAGTAGACCAGTGCGTCCACCAGTAGGGGCTCCTTCAGCAAGGGGAACTCCGTCTCCAGCGTTTTCCGTAGTCCGCGCTCCTCGGCCTCCAGCAGTGCGAAGGAGTGGTTCGCCACCAACCGGACCAAGCGCTCGTCAGCACCACGCTCATTACGTAGGAACCGGGCGCCGTCGAGTGGGTGAAAGCCGGTCACCGCGAGCCGCGGTGCATAGCCAACGTCATGCACTATCGCCGCAGCCGCCAGCAGGTCGGTCTCCGTCCCGAGGATGTGCCGAAGCGCGACCGCGCGAGCGGCCACACCCTGCGAGTGCGCCCACCGCCGCGGAAGCGGGCCACTCAGCTCTGCCTTTGCCACTGGCGTCGCCCAGTCCACCATCGATTCATCCACGGTGTGCTACATGCCCAACAGGCTGCCCGACCAGTCCAGATGAAGGGACGTCTGGCGACTTGGCATCTCTCCGGCCCGGGCGGGTGGCTCCAACTGGCCAGGGTCTGGCGTTGGCAATCATGGTCGTGTAGACCGATGTAATGCGTAGGTCGTCGGTTCGAATCCGACAGGGGGCTCTCGAAGGCCCTGAATGTGTCCCGGATCACTCTGACCCGGGACATATTTCTGTCAGAAACGGGCCACTGCACCCCGAGCCCCCGCCGTTCCTTGGGGCTCATGCGTCTTGTGGGCCCCAGGAGTTCCTCGGTGTCGCATGGCTCGCTCGTTCCCCTGTCAGGGCGCTGCCGGGCTCAGCTCGACCGTGACGGTATTTGGTCCGCCCTGGGTGAGGACCGGATGGGAACGGGTGCTGACCAGATCGCGGCCGGTCACCAGGCCCGAGTCGGCCACGTCGGCGTGCACCCGGACCGTGTAGCGGAGGGTGGGATTCGGCTCCGTCACCTCCAGTGAGAGGTGTCGGGGCTCGTCCAGTCGCACTCCGCGGAGGACCTCGCGCGCCACCACACGGGCCGGAGCGTCCGCCGCGCCCACTTCTTCCACCTGGGCGCGCAAGGTGATCGCCGCGCCGGGGGCGCTCGTGCCCGGCGCGAGTCGCACGGTGATTTCTACGATCGGCATACGCTCGCGCACCCCCTTGTCGACCCCCGCCGGCACTGATATTCCACAGTACGTTCCGCGAAACGGTTTTGTGGTGTGCGCGGACAGGAAGCCGAATGGCAGGGGGAAATCATGTCCAACGCAGAGACCAGTGTTGCTGGAGAGGGTCACGGTGAATTCCGTTCCTCAGGGGAAGTAAAGACCGCACTGATCGACGGAGTCAGTTTTCAGGCCAAGCCCGTTCAGTACGTTGAAATCGAAGGGCAGGCGATCTTCGAAGGGGACATCGTCCTGGGCACGGCCGAGGCCGTCGACCGGCGTACGGCCCAACTGAAGGCGCAGGGCGATGCGAAGGTCCAGTCCGCCGTCAGCATCTCGGGACGAGAGTTCCGCTGGCCGGGCGCCTTGGTGCCGTTCGAGATCGACGGGGGGCTGCCCAATCAGCAGCGGGTCACCGACGCCATCGCCCACTGGCAGGGGCGCACCCCCATCCGGTTCGTCCAACGAACGGCGGCGAACGCGGCCCGCTATCCGGACTTCGTGCGGTTCGTCCCCGGCGGCGGCTGTTCTTCCTTCGTCGGGCGCCAGCGCGGAGGCCAGAACATCACGCTCGGCGCCGGCTGTACGACCGGGAACACGATCCACGAGATCGGCCACGCCGTGGGGCTCTGGCACGAGCAGAGCCGTGAGGACCGCGACCGGTTCGTCTCGATCGTCTGGGCCAACATCACCCCGGGCTTCGAGCACAACTTCGACCAGCACATCGCCGACGGCGACGACGTGGGCCCGTACGACTATGGCTCGATCATGCACTACCCGCGCACGGCCTTCTCGCGCAACGGGCAGGACACCATCGTGCCCACGCAGACGGGGGCGGCCATCGGGCAGCGGACCGGTCTGAGCACGGACGACATCGCCGCCGTGCGGGCCCTGTACGGTCCATCGCCAGCCTCGGGGCCGGTCGTCTCCTGGGAGTCGGCGCGGCTTGACGCCTTCGGCATCGGCACCGATTCCGCCCTCTTCCACAAGTGGTGGGACGGAAATGCGTGGGGCCCGTCGGTGCAGGGCTGGGAATCCCTCGGCGGAATCTGCACCAGCCGACCCACCGCGGTTTCCTGGGGCCACGACCGGCTTGACGTCTTTGTGATCGGTACGGATTCGGCGTTGCACCACAAGTGGTGGGACGGGAGTTCGTGGGGTCCTTCGGTCAAGGGTTGGGAATCCCTCGGCGGAATCTGTCTCAGCCCGCCCGAGGCGATCTCCTGGGCGCCTGATCGGCTCGATCTGTTTGTCCGAGGCACGGATTCCGCGATCTACCACAAGTGGTGGAACGGAAATGCGTGGGGGCCATCGATCAAGGGTTGGGAATCACTCGGCGGGATTTCCATGAGCGACCCCGTCGCGGTTTCCTGGGGCGCGAACCGGCTCGACCTCTTCTGCATCGGCACCGACTCGGCGCTGTACCACAAGTGGTGGGACGGGAGTTCCTGGGGGCCGTCACTCACCGGTTGGGAATCCCTGGGCGGGATCTGCATGGGAGCACCCGCGGCGGTCTCCTGGGGACCGAACCGGCTCGACGTCTTCGTCGTCGGTACGGATTCGGCGCTGTACCACAAGTGGTGGGATGGCAGTTCGTGGGGCCCGTCGGTCAAGGGGTGGGAATCCCTCGGTGGCCTCTGCAACGGCACGCCCGCGGCGGTCTCCTGGGGCCGCAACCGGCTTGACGTCTTTGTGATCGGTACGGATTCGGCGTTGCACCACAAGTGGTGGGACGGGAGTTCGTGGGGTCCTTCGGTCAAGGGGTGGGAATCCCTCGGTGGGATCTGCACGAGTTCACCCGAGGCGGTCTCCTGGGAGCCCAACCGGCTCGATCTGTTCGTCCGGGGTACGGGTTCCGCGTTGCACCACAAGTGGTGGGACGGGAGTTCGTGGGGCCCGTCGGTGCAGGGTTGGGAATCCCTCGGCGGGATCTTGACCCGCTTCACCGACTGACCGGCACCACACCTTCCCGCGGCGGGCCCGGCCCCCGCGGGAAGAACCCATCGGTGTCGGGCAGGTCAGGAGCGGCCCGAGATGCGGTCCGCGATCTGCGCCACCCGGTCCGTCCGAGCGCTGCGGGCCAGTGACTCGCGGCGGTCGGCACCCCGGTAGGCCGCGTACATCGTCTGTACGCCCAGCCAGCGCAGTGGTTCCGGTTCCCACTTGCGCACCCGGTGTCCGACCCACGGCAGGGTGGTGAGGTCCGTTGCGCCCGCCTGTCCCGAGTCCTGTTGGATCAGATCGCGCAGGGTGCGGCCGGCGAGATTGGCGGTGGCGACACCGGAGCCCACGTAGCCGCCCGCCCAGCCGAGCCCGGTCGAGCGGTCCAGGGTGACGGTCGCGCACCAGTCGCGCGGTACTCCGAGCACCCCCGACCAGGCGTGCGCGATCCGCACGCCCGCCGTGGTGGGGAAGAGGCGCACCAGCATCTCGCGCAGCGCCTCCACCGTCACCGCCTGCGTACGCCCGTCGTTGTCGGTGCGGGAGCCGAAACGGTACGGAACTCCTCGGCCGCCGAGTGCGATCCGGTCGTCGGCGGTGCGCTGGGCGTAGACATAGGCGTGCGCCATGTCGCCGAGCGTCTCGCGCCCCTCCCAACCGATGGTGGCCCACACTTCCGGCGGCAACGGCTCGGTGGCGATCATCGACGAGTTCATGGGGAGCCAGGCGCGCCGCTGCCCCTTGAGCGCGGCGGTGAACCCCTCGGTGCAGCGCAGGACGTACGGGGCGCGGACCGTTCCGTAGGGGGTGACCGCGTGCCGGGGGCGGATCTCCGTCACCGGTGTGGACTCGTGGATCGTCACGCCCAGCGCCTCGACCGCCGAGGCCAGTCCCTTGACCAGCTTCACCGGATGCACCCGGGCGCCGTACGGGGTCCACGAGGAGGCGACAGCGCCGTTGACCCGGATGCGCTCGGCGGTCTCCCGGGCGCCGAGGAGCACCCGTTCCTTCTCGCCGAAGGCGACCTCCGCACGGTGGTACGCCCTGAGCCGGGCCGCTTGGGCCGGGGTGTGGGCGACTTCCAGCACTCCGCCGCGGTGTACGTCGGCGTCGATGTGCTCGTCGGCGGCGACCCGGATGACCTCGTCGACCGTGTCGTTCATGGCCCGCTGGAGCCGGACCGCGGCGTCCTGCCCGTGCAGTCGCGCATGGCGGTCGCGGCCCGCGATGCCGTTGTAGAGCCAACCGCCGTTGCGCCCGGAAGCGCCGTAGCCACAGAACCTGCCTTCGAGGACGACGACGTTGAGGAAGGGGGCGGCCTTCTTGAGGTAGTACGCCGTCCACAGACCGGTGTATCCGCCGCCCACGATGCAGACATCGGCGGAGGCGTCCCCGGGCAGCGGCTCACGGGGGGTGGGCAGCCCGTCCTGGGCGTACCAGAACGAGATGCCGCCGTTGGCGGTGGTGCTGGTCATCGTGTCCCTGCCGCTCTGGCTCGCGCCGCGGTGATCCGGCCGTGAAGGTGCTGCTCGGGCCCTCGTCTGCGGGCGACTGTACGCAACGCCGCCGCCCGGCGCCCTGGTGCGGATGCCGGAAAATGGGGCGAGCGGGTCGGCACTGTGTCCATACGATCGCCTGCATGATCGAGGTACCGGAAGCACTGGCCGAGTCGCAGCACAAACACGGAGGGGAAGCGGGGCGGGCCTTCATCGCCGTGCTCCCGCAGCGGGTGGAGGAGTTCCTGGAGCGCTGGCAACTGCGGGTGACGGGGAAGGCCATGCACGGCATGGCGGCCCTGGTCCTCCCGGTGGAGCGGCCCGACGGCTCCCCGGCCGCGGTCAAGTTCCAGGCGCTCGACGAGGAGAGCGAGGGAGAGCCCGTCGCCCTGCGCCTGTGGGACGGGGACGGCGCCGTACGACTCCTTGAGCACGATGCGGACACCAACACGCTGCTCCTCGAACGGCTCGACTCCGGCCGTCATCTGTCGTCGCTGACAGACACCCGGGAGGCGGTGCGCATCCTGGCGGAGTTGTTGGCCCGGTTGACGGCCGAACCGGCGCCGCAGGGGATGCGCACCTTGGGGGACATCGCTGCGCACATGCTCGCCGACGTTCCGGACGCGGTGCGGCTCCTCCATGACGAGGACGAGCGCAGGGTGCTGCTGGACTGCGCCGCCGCCGTGCGGGAGGTGGCCGGTGAGAGCGGGGACCGGCTGCTGCACTGGGACCTGCACTACGACAACGTCCTGGCGGCTGACCGGGAGCCCTGGCTCGTCATCGATCCCAGGCCGCTGGCCGGGGACCCGGGCTTCGATGTGATGCCCGCCCTGGACAACCTCTTCGACCCCGCCGAGACGCAGTGGCGGTTCGATCTGCTCACCGAGACGCTGGGTCTGGACCGTGACCGGACGCGTGCATGGGTCCTGGGGCGGGTGCTCCAGAACAGCCTGTGGACCCTGGAGGACGGCGAGTCCCGACTGGAGGACGAACAGGTGTCCATCGCTCGGACGCTGTTGGCTCGCTGATCGTCGAATAGGGCAGGCTCGACCCCATGATTCGTACCGCTGTGCCCACAGATGTTCCGGAGATCCACCGCATGGTGCGTGAACTCGCCGAGTACGAGAAGGCTCTGGACGAGGTCCACGCCACGGAGGACCAACTCCGTGAGGCGCTGTTCGGTGAGAACCCCGCGGCCTATGCGCACATCGCCGAGACGGACGCCGGCGAAACGGTCGGTTTCGCCCTCTGGTTCCTGAACTTCTCCACCTGGCGCGGTGTGCACGGGATCTATCTGGAGGACCTCTACGTCCGCCCGAGCAGTCGTGGCGGCGGCCACGGCAAGGCCCTGCTGACGGAGTTGGCCCGGCTCTGCGTGGCCCGCGGCTACGAGCGGCTTGAGTGGTCGGTCCTGGACTGGAGCAAGCCGTCGATCGACTTCTACCGGTCGCTGGGCGCGGTGCCCATGGACGAGTGGACCGTGAACCGGCTGACGGACGACGCCCTGCGGAAGCTCGGCGAACCGAAGTAGGCCGTGTTCAGGGGCTCGGGCCGGCCGGGGCTCGGGTCCCACCTTCAGGGTTTCGGGACCCGGGTGCTCAGGGGACGAGGACCACCTTGCCGACCGTGCCACGGGTCTCCAGCGCGCGGTGTGCGCCGGCCGCGTCGGCGAGGGGGAAGCGCTGGACCGCCGGGCGCAGCCGTCCGCTCGCCGCCGCGGCGAGGGCGCGCTCCTCCAGCGTACGGATGTCCCCTCCCGCCTTCTCGATCATCGCGGGCCCGACGACGGCCTCGGACGTGATCCCCCGTTCGATCAGTTCCTCGTCGGTGAAGGTCACGTCGTCTCCGAATCCGCCGTAGACGAGGTGGCGGCCCCCCTTGCCCAAGAGATCGACCGCGTGCCGGGCGATGTCGCCGCCGACCGCGTCGAAGACGACGGTGGCCCGGGTGTCGCCCAGGTGGTCGCGGGCCTGCTCGACCCATTCTGGCCGTCGGTAGTCGAGGGCGAGATCGGCGCCGTTGGCGAGTGCCCGGGCCGCCTTGGCGGGGCCGCCGGCGAGGGCGATGACGGTGGCTCCGGCGTTCTTGGCGTACTGGACCAGGAGGGTGCCGATGCCGCCTGCCGCCGCCGGCACGATGACCACGTCGTCCGGGCCCAGGTCGGTGAACTGGACGATGCCCATGACCGTACGGCCGGTGCCGATCATCGCGACGGCCTCGGCCGCATCGAGCGTCGCGGGGATCTCATGGAGCCTCGCCGCATCGGTGACCGCGAGTTCCGCGTAGCCGCCCGGGGCCAGGCCCAGATGGGCCACGACCCGCTTGCCGAGCAAGTCGGGGTCGGTGCCCTCGCCCAGCGCATCGACGGTTCCGGCGACCTCCCGGCCCGGGATGCTGGGCAGCGCCGCGGGTGCTGCGGGGTGCCCTTCGAGCCCGGTGCGCAGCAGGGTGTCGAGGTAGTGGACGCCCGCCGCTTCGACGGCGATCCGCACCTGGCCCGGGCCGGGCTGCGGATCGTCGACCTGCTCGTGCAGGAGGTTCTCGGCGGGGCCGAAGGCGTGGAGGCGTACGGCGTGCATGGCGGGCTCCCCTGGATGGGCCGGTCAACGGTCTACTCACACCTTCCAACCTCAAGCCCGATTGAGGTCAACCCTCGTGGTGGGGTCCTCAAGCGCGTCCGAGGCCAACCCCTGTGGTGGGGCGCCGAACGGCTAGTGTCACCGCTGACAACGCGCTGGTGAAGGACACCTCCGAGAGGAGGCCGGGAGCCGCCACCTGATCGCCGACCAGATAGACGCCGTTCCCGCGGTCGATCGCCGGCCGGTCCCGCCAGGTCGTCCCCGGCGCATCGAGCGCCCCGGTGCGGCCCTGCGCCAGCCCGTCCCGACGCCACACCGTCCGCTCCCGCCAACCCGGGAACCCCAGATCCAAGAGGGACTCGGCGTGCAGGACGCCGTCCGCCTTCGATTCTTCGGGCCCGATGGGCAGTTGGCCTTGAACGAGCGACTGCCCTGCGGGTGCCAAGGAGGAGTCCTGCGCGGTGAAGCGCTCCAACCATCCGGGGGCGTCCAGATCGGAGAGGACGAACGGGTCCTTGCGGTGGGTGCGCAGCGCGAGGTCGATCAGGGTCGTGCGTCCGCTGGGCCAGTGCAGCGCATCGTCCTTCAGCAGTCCGCGCGCCGCGTCGAGCGAGGTGGCGACGATCACCGGCCCGTGCTCAGGCGGCACATCGACTCGGGCGCCGCTCTCGATCCGTACGCCCAACGCCGTGGCGCGGGCGACCATGCGGGCGATGACCTGCCCCCAGCCGCCGCGCGGATAGCTCGCCTCGGGCGGCAGCGAGGCCGCGCGCCGCAGCCGTTCCTGGACGAACGCGGCCGAGAGGGAACCGGGGTCGTGGTGGAAGAGGGCCACGCCCATGTACCGGGCAGCCGCTTGCGCCCCCTCAAGGCCCACCCGGGCGCTCGCCCAACGGGTGAAGTCCTGGTCGACCGGTACGAGCCCGGGGTCCCAGTGGGCGAGCCTGACCAGGGCCGCCGGAGGCATCCTGCGGAGCCGCCCGCCACGACGGAACCGAAAGCGCGCACCCTCCCGGGCGGGGATCGCGGCCAGCGGCCCGATGAGGTCGCGGTCCTTCAGCCAGCCCCAGTGGGGTCCTCGACGGTAGAAGGCGTGCGGCCCGTCGTTCGTGCGGTAGGGCCCCTCGCCGGTGCGGGCCCTACCACCGAACGTCCGATGAGCCTCGTACAGACGGACGGCGGCTCCCGATTCGGCTGCGGCGATGGCCGCGGTCAGTCCGCCGAAGCCGCCACCGATGACGGTGATCTCGTGCATGAGGGGCATCCCTTCCCTGAGCCGGTGAACGCTCTCGGTAGAAGGACGTTCGGGGACCCTCACTCTGTGACATCGTCGTTGGGAGCAGCGGCCCTACAGCCGGGGAAAGCGGGCCTGGAGGTCCCAGACCACCGGATTGTCCGCGAGGCCCTCGTGCAGGTCGAAGAGGTCGGCCAGCAGGTCGTGCAGGAAGTCGCGGGATTCGCGCCGCAACTCGCGGTGGCTGAAGGTCAGGGCCGGTTCGTCGCCCGGCATCCAGTCCGCCTCCACGTCGACCCAGCCGAAGCGCCGCTCGAAAACCATCCGGTCCGTGGACTCGGTGAAGTCCAACTCGGCGAACTGCGGAGTGGCCGCCCTGCTGCCGAGCGGATCGCGGTCGATGCGCTCGACGATGTCGCACAGCGCCCAGGCGAAGTCGAGCACCGGGACCCATCCCCAGGCTGTGGACAGTTCTCGGTCCGCCTTGGTGTCGGCGAGGTAGACGTCGCCGCAGAACAGATCGTGACGCAGGGACTGGGTGTCCGCGCGTCGGTAGTCGGTCTGTGGGGGGTCGGGGAAGCGCCGGGAGAGGGAGTAGCCGATATCGAGCACCGCCCGATGGTGTCACGCCCCGAGAGGTGCCCCCGCTCCGGCCGCCGTCGGTCCCCTCGGGCCCGGGCTCAGGGCAGCAGCCGCCGTCGGTCCCCACGGCCCCGGGCTCAGGGCAGCAGCCGCCGTTCCTTGGCCACGGACACCGCCCCCGCGCGGGTGTCCACCCCGAGCTTGGCGTAGATCCGGCCCAGATGGGTCTTCACCGTGGCCTCGCTGATGAACAGCGCCCGCGCGATCTCCCGGTTTCCGAGCCCCCTGCCCAACTGCCCGAGGATGTCCCGTTCCCGCTCGGTCAGCTGCGGGCTTCCCGTGCCCCGCATCCGGTCCATGACCCGGCTCGCCACCGGCGCCGACAGGGTCGTACGGCCTTGCGCCGCCGCACGGATCGCCGCGAACAACTCCTCCGGGCGTTCCGCCTTCAACAGGTATCCGGTCGCCCCGGCCCCGATCGCCCGGGTGATGTCCGCGTCGGTGTCGTACGTCGTCAGCACCAGGACGTGCACCGTGGGGGACGCGATCAGCCGGGTCGCCTCCACCCCGTCGATGCCGGCGCCCAACTGGAGGTCCATCAGCACCACGTCCGGCTCCAGCTTGGCGGCCAGGGCGACCGCCTCCTCGCCGCTGCCGGCCTCGCCGACGACCTCGATGTCGGGTTCGCTGCCGAGCAGAGCCAACAGTCCGGCCCTTACGACCGCGTGGTCGTCGCACAACAGGATGCGTACGGTGGTCATCGCTGCTCCCCGGGGATCGCCGCGGACACGACGGTGCCCTCGCCGGGTGTCGACTCGACGGTCAGTGTGCCGCCGAGTTGTTCCACGCGCGCCCGCATCGCCGCGAGTCCGTGCCCGCGCACCCCTGGCGTCACCTCTCCCGGGACGAATCCGGTTCCGTCGTCCGCGATGTCCAGGACCACCTGGTCGTCGAGATGGCTCAGGGTCAGCGCGGCGGAGCCGGCACCCGCGTGTTCACGGACGTTCGCCAGGGCGCCCTGTGCGATCCGCAGCAGTGCCGACTGCACGCGGTCGGGCAGCTGCGCCGGGTCGCCGTCGCGGTGGAAGCGGACCGGGAGCGACGGGGTCGACTCCCGCTCGGCGAGCGTGCGCAGGGCCTGTTCGAGTCCGCCGCCCTCCGCGAGGTCCGCGGGCGCCAGGTCGTGCACGAAGCGCCTGGCCTCGGCGAGGCTGCGTTCGGTGATCGACTCCGCGGTACGGACATGGCCGCGGGCGGTCTGGGGATCGCTCGCCCAGGTGCGGTCGGCGGCCTGGAGGAGCATCTGTTGGCTGGACAGGCTCTGGGCGAGGGTGTCGTGGATCTCCATGGAGAGGCGTTGCCGCTCCGCCAGCGTCCCCTCGCGCCGCTCGGTCGCCGCCAACTCCCGGCGGGTGCGGATCAGGTCGTCGACCAGCGCCTGGAGCCGGTCGGCCTGCCGGCGCATATGGATGAAGACCGCGGTGGCCAGCACGGCGACGGCGGGCGGCACCAGGAAGAGATTGGGGTCCACCCCGTCCCGCAGCCGCCATTCCGCGATCATGACGAGGGCGCACAGGACGGCCACCATGGCGACGGCGCCCCGGGTCGGCAGGGACCGCAGACCGGTGTAGATCAGCGGTACGGCGCACCAGGCGAAGCTGGGGGCGAGCAGCACCACCACCGTCCAACAGCCCACGATCAGCCCCAGGCGGACCAGGTCCCCGTGTCGGTAGCGGGCTGTCAGCCGGTTCCCGGCGAGTTGCAGGACCGCGAGCGCGGCGCTCAATCCGATGACCCAGGGCAGCCAGGGGCTGTCGGAGTGCCGGGTGAGGAAGCGCAGCAGTGCGCCGGCGAGCAGGGCGATGAACGCGATGTTCATCACGGTCTCCAGCCAGCGGGTCTCCTGCTCCGCTCCTCGTACGTCCCGAGTGTCGGCGGGTGCCGCGGGGTCGGGCCCGTGCTCCTCCCGGTCGCGGGCCTGGCCGTCCCGGGGTGGTGCGGCCCGCGGTGTGGGGGGCATGGCGATCTCCTCCGCGTATCGGCTCGTCGGCTCGTCGGATCGGGGACAGGGGACAGGGGACAGGGGGGCAGGGGGCACGGGGCGCTTCTTCAGCATCGTGACCCCGGGTGACCACGGCCGCATCAACCGATCGGCTGACCCGTCCCTCCTCCATCATGCCTGCGCCGGGCAGCCGGTACGCCGATGCCCATAAGCCCTGATGAGGCCGAGGATCGATGGCAGAAGGTCCCGCTGACCACTGGAACCCAGCCCCCAGGAGCTAAAGATCATGAAGAAGATGTCGTCGATCTCGGTCCGTACCCGCGTTCTGACCGGTGCGGCCGTCGCCGCGGCCCTCGGTGTCGGGACGGTCGGCGCGGTCACGGCCAATGCCGACGCGCCCGCCGCGGAGACCCGCGCGGCGGTCAAGGCGGACACCTCGAACCGGCACCTCCAGCAGACGACCCACCTCACGGTCGACGCCGCGTCCCGGGCCGCACAGGCCACGCTGGACGCCGCTGAGCGCGCCGGCCAGCGGGTCACGGTCGCCGTGGTCGACCGCAACGGCAACACGCTCGTCACCCTCCGCGGCAACGGCGCAGGCCCGCAGTCGTACGAGTCGGCCGAGAAGAAGGCGTTCACCGCCGTCTCCTGGAACGCCCCCACCTCCGAGTTGGTCAAGCGCCTGGAGTCCACCCCCAACCTGAAGGACATCCCCGGCACCCTCTTCCTGGGCGGCGGCGCCCCGGTGCAGGTCAAGGGCGCTCCGATCGCCGGAATCGGTGTGGCTGGCGCACCGAGCGGCGCCCAGGACGAGGAGTTCGCCCGTGCGGGCGTGGCCGCCCTAACCCGCTGACCTGCCGAGCAGCCCCGAAGGGGATGCCCCCGGTCGTCGTGACGCGGCGGCCCGGGGGCATTCTCGTTTGACCCGACCCGACCCGACCCGACCCGACCCGACCCGACCCGACCCGACCCGACCCGCTCGGGCGCGTCCTCGGCCTGCGTGCCGTGGGGTCCGGGTCCGTCCCCCGCGCTGGATTGCAGGACACCCTGCCGGGCAGCGCGTCCCGGGCATCCCGACGCCCCGCCCCTAGGATCGCGACGTGCGTCTGCCCACCTCACCGCGCCCCCTCGCGCCCACCGTCGCCCTGGTCCTCCTCGCGGCCTGCGGTCTGACGGGATGCAGTGCGAACGGACCCGTACCGAAGGGCGTGAAGGGCACGCCGGGCGGCTCCGGAGTGCGCGACCCCCTCTTCCCCCGGCTGGGAAACGGCGGTTACGACGTCCAGCACTACGCCCTCACCCTGGCCTACGAGCCCCGCACCGGACGGCTGACGGGCACCGCCGAGATCACCGCCCGCGCCACCGCCGACCTCAGCGCCTTCAACCTCGACCTCCATGCGCTGACCGCCGACCGGGTCACCGTCGACGGCCTGCCGTCCGCCGCCAACCAGGCCGGTGACGAACTGACCGTGCGCCCCCGCCGGGACCTGGCCGAAGGCAAGACGTTCCGTACCGTCGTCCACTACTCCGGCACCCCCCGGACCATCACCGACTCCGACGGTTCCGAGGAGGGCTGGTTGCGGACCGCCGACGGCGCACTCGCGGTCGGGGAACCCGCGGGCTCGATGGCCTGGTTCCCCGGGAACCACCATCCGAGCGACAAGGCCACCTACGCCGTCACCGCGACCGTCCCCGAAGGACTCGACGTGATCTCCAACGGCGAGTTGACGGACGAGACGACCCGAGCCGGCCGCACCACCTTCGTCTGGAAGTCGGCGCGGCCGATGGCGAGCTATCTGGCGACGCTGGCGATCGGCGCGTACGACACCAAGACCTCGCGCACCCCGACCGGACTGCCCGTCATCACCGCGGCCGACCCCTCGGTGGCCGACGACAGCGATGCCCTGCTGGCGGAGATCCCGAAGGTCATGGAGTGGTCGACACGACGGTTCGGCCCGTACCCCTACTCCTCGATCGGCGCGATCGTCGTCCCCGACGGGGAGGTCGGCTACGCCCTGGAGACCCAGAACCGCCCGGTCTTCCCCGCCGAGTACTTCCAACTCGACATCCTCGTCCACGAGATCGCCCACCACTGGTACGGCAACTCGGTCACCCCCGCCGACTGGCGCGACATGTGGTTGAACGAGGGCTTCGCCACCTACGCCGAGTGGTTGTGGGCCGAGGACTTCGACGGCGTACCGGCACAGGAGAACTTCGAGGAGGCCTTCGAGGACGAGACCAACTGGGAGTTCCCACCGGCCTCCCCGCCGTCCCCGGCCCGGATCTCCAGCTCCCCGGTGTACGGGAGGGGCGCGATGGTCCTCCACAAGCTCCGACAGGAAGTCGGCGACGAGACCTTCGACGAGATCCTGAAGGGCTGGCCGCTGGAACACCGCCACGGCAACGCCTCGACGGAGGACTTCACGTCGTACGCGGAGAAGAAGGCCGGCCATGCGCTGAGTGACCTCTGGCGCATCTGGCTGTACGGGGACGACCGCCCGGCCCGGGGGTGATGCCTGCGGCAGGCTCTGTGAAAAGGCGGCTGCGCTTGCTGATGGCCGAGATCGAGCGGACCCGAGTGCTTCGGTGATCCGAGTGCTTCGGCGAACGAGCGCGGCACGCGGATGCTCTCCGCAGCAGGGTTCAGGACGGCTGTCGGCCCGCGCGCCACTCCGGGGCCAGGACCGACCAGATCTCCTCGTCGTGGCGCTTGCCCCGGTAGGGATGGCTTTCGCGCAGGACGCCCTCCTTGGTCATACCGAGGCGGCGGGCGACCGCGATGCTGGGGGCGTTGGCCGCGGAGACCACCCACTCCACCCGGTGGATGCCGCGTTCCTCGACGGCCCAGTCGATGATCGTGCGCACCGCCCGGGTCACGAGTCCCCGGCCCACCGCGGACGGTTCCAGCCAGCAGCCCGCTTCGGCAGTGCCCCGGGCGACGTCCAGCCGGCGGAAGATGACCGCGCCGACCAGTTGGCCGTCCGTGCGGATGCCGTGGATGCGTCCGGTGTCGGCCGCGGTCTTGTCCGCGTACGCCTGGAGGAACGCCCGGCTCGACTCCAGGTCCGTGATGATGTCGGGCAGTCCGTTGTGCTGCCCGATGAACTCGCGCCCACGGTCCACATGGGCCAGGAACTCGTCCGCCTGCCAGGGTTCGAGGGGACACAGCTCGGCGCCGTCATCACCGAGGGATATTGCGTACATCGGCACCTCTCACCGCTGGAATCCGGACACAACCAACACGCCTGGTGCGAAGCGATGTTCTCATGTGCGATCGAAGTGACGCCCGGGGGTGGTGTGGTCGGAGATGGCCCGGGAGGGCAGTCCGCCGGCTGTGAGCGGGCACAGCCGTGCCCCGGCCGGGATCGCTCCCCGCCGGGGCACGGTGGTGTGAGCTCGACGTGCTACGAGGCCGTGCTCAGAGGTTCACGCCGAAGTCGCGTGCGATGCCTTCGAGGCCGGAGGCGTACCCCTGGCCGACCGCGCGGAACTTCCACTCCGCGCCGTTGCGGTAGAGCTCGCCGAAGACCATGGCGGTCTCGACCGCCGCGTCCTCGCTCAGGTCGTAGCGGGCGATCTCGGCGCCACCGGCCTGGTTGAGGATGCGGATGTACGCGTTGCGCACCTGGCCGAAGTTCTGGGCGCGGGTGACGGCGTCGTAGATCGAGACCGGGAAGACGATCTTGTCCACATCGGCGGGCAGACCCGCGAGGTTCACATTGATCTGCTCGTCGTCGCCGCCGCCCTCGCCGGTGCGGTTGTCACCGGTGTGCACGATGGTCTGGTCCGGCGTGGCCCGGTTGTTGAAGAAGATGAAGTGGGCGTCGGAGGCGACCTTGCCCGCGGGGTTCACGCCGATCGCGGAGGCGTCGAGGTCGAAGTCCGTGCCGGTCGTGGTGCGGACGTCCCAGCCGAGGCCGACCGTAACGGCGGTCAGGCCCGGTGCCTCCTTGGTGAGCGAGACGTTGCCGCCCTTGGTCAGGCTAACTGCCATTGGGAAGTCCCCTTCGTGATCGAGTCATCCGGCTTCTTGTCGTACGAAGCTACCGGTACCCGTCATAACGCAGGCAGGGGACTGCCAGGTTCCATGTGATTGCGGGTTCTTCGCCGGGTTCGCGCCGGCCGGTGAGCCCATGGTGCTTCCGGCCGTACCGGGTGCCCCGGGAGGTCGGCGGCCGGGTTCCCGTCAAAGGCGAAGGCAGCGCCCGTCAAAGGTGAAGTGCGTGCTCATATGCGACGCGCTGGGAAAACTGGATGACGTGCCCGCCGTCGTCGCGGGACCATGGGGGCATGTCCGGGCCCTATGTCATCCGTGGCTCGGTCTCCTTGCCGGAGGCCGAGTTGATCTGGCGTTTCTCCAGGTCGTCTGGGCCTGGTGGCCAGCACGTGAACACGAGCGATTCACAGGTCGAGCTGCGCTTCGACCTTGGCAAGACCGATGCGCTGCCGAAGGTGTGGAAGGAGCGCGCGCTGGAGCGGTTGGCCGGAAGGCTGGTCGGCGGAGTGATCGCCGTGCGCTCGTCCGAGCACCGCTCGCAGTGGCGCAACCGCGAGACGGCGGCCGTTCGGTTGGCCTCGCTCCTCGCGGACGCGACCGCTCCGCCGCCGAAGCCGCGGCGGGCCGTGCGGGTGCCGCGGGGGATCAACGAAAGGCGTCTGAAGCAGAAGAAGCAGCGCGCGGACGTCAAGCGCGGTCGCTCGGGCCGTGACTGGCACTGAGGGACTGAAGGGGCGACCGCGGCGAATCGCTGGTGCTCTGGAGTCGGCGAGGGTGTCGTCGGGCTCGGTGAGCCCGGCCCGGATGCTCGGCGGATCGGCGGGTGCTGCGTCGACCGCTCGGTGCCCCACCCGGCACAGAGGGTTCGACGTGGTGCGGTGTCATGCATCGGCGATGGCGCTGATCAGCCCAGTTGGCGGTAGCGGCCTCGGAAGTACATCAAGGGTCCGCCCTCGGTGCTGTAGAGGTCCGCCGCCAGCACCCGCCCGATCACCAGGGTGTGATCACCCGCGACGACCCGGTTCTCCGTACGGCACTCCAGCGTCGCCAGTGCTCCGCGCACCAGGAGCGCTCCGCTGACCTTTCCTCGTGAGTAGGGGATGTCCTCGAACAGCAGCCGGTCGCTGATCCGCCCCTTCATGGCGAACCGGCCGGCGATGTGCCGCTGGCTTTCGGAGAGTACGGAGATCCCCCACATCGGCTGTTCCGCGAGGAGGTCGTCCATGCGGGAGCCGTTGCGGAGGCTGACCATCACCAGTGGGGGGTTGAGCGACACGGAGAGGAAGGCGGTCGCGGTCATGCCGACGTCCTCACCGCGCGGTCCGTCGTCCACGTCGTGCGCGGTCACCAGGACCACACCGGCGGCGAGCTGGGACATTGCGGCACGGAACTCCTCATTCGTCACCCCCTCAGCATGGGGGACGCGGGCAGGGGAGTCCGGATCGGCGGGACTCCGGGGTCCCGGTGGTCCCAAGGGGCGGGCGGGGCTCGGGGGAGTTACAGGCCAGGAGTGCGAAGTCGTATGCAACACACATGAGACGCTAACTGTCGTCACCCGGTGTGCGCATCGGCCACCAGACACAGCGAAAGTCCTAGGACCTCTGTAGGGTCGGCGGCCCGAAGGACGCGCCATACCGTTTGGGGGGAACGTCTGGGAGGCTCTTGTGAGGAGTGCGCCCGTACGGCGGAAACGGGCGGATTTGCGTTCGTAGAACACTGGTAAAGACCAAACGCACATCCATTCGGCCAGAGCCCGTCTTCATCAGATGATGTGACTTGAGTCACAGAGGGCGGTATTTGTTGACCCTGTGTACCGGGTGAAGTGCTCGCTGTGATTCAGTGGCCGGGAAACCGCAACGAGAAGGCCGAAGAGGAACCTGGAGTTTCTGAAGATTGCTGTCGAGGTCTCGGGGAGAGCGAGCATGGAGACCGAGTCGGAGCCGTACGTCCGTCTTGCTACCCTGCGGCAGCTGCACAAGGTGGTCGCGGACCTCAACACCGCCCGCAGCCTTGCCGACACCCTCCAGACCGTCGCCGACGGCATTGTGGCGGGGCTCGGTTACGAGCTCGCCTGCGTCAACCTCGTCCGGGCCGACGGCGACTTGGTCGTCGCCGCCTTCGCAGGTAGCGCCGCCGCAGAGGCTCTGATCACCGGTCGCGTCGGCTCCCGACCCTCCTGGGACCGTCGGCTCTCCATGGGCGAGGCCTGGGGAGAACTGCGTTTCATACCCCACACCGAGGGTTGGGTGCTCATCGAGGACGACGTCCCGCAGTGGCACACCGAAGGACCCGACCCCCGGTTCGAAGACGAGTGGCACCCCCAGGACCGCCTCTACGCGCCCATGTACGCCTCGGGCGGCGGTCGGGAACTCCTGGGCGTCATCTCGGTCGATCGGCCCCGCAACGGACGCCGTCCCGGCCCTTGGGGTCAGGAAGCCCTCCAGATGTACGCCTCCCAGGCCGCAATTGCGATCAGCAATGCCCGTCTCAGAGCAAACATGCAGCGCGCCCTGGTTCGGTTGGAGCGCGAACAGCAGGCCCTCAGGGCGAGCGAAGAGTCCTTCCGGCAGGCGTTCGAGTACGCCCCCAGCGGTATGGCCATCGCCGAAATGGGCGGCGATCAGCACGGCAGGCTACTGCGGACCAATGACGCACTGTGTCGACTTCTCGGCCGACCCGCATCCGCCATGCGCCGCTACTCCTTCGCCGACCTGGTCCACCAGGACGACATCGGCACCCTCCTGCGCACCTCCGCCGAAGGCGGTCGCGCGGAACTGCGGCTGGGCCGGCGCGACGGCACCTATGTGTGGGTCTCCCTGCGGAACTCCGTCGTCGCCGACACCGCGGATGGCCCCCGCTTCCTCCTGACCCACATCGAGGACATAGAGGATCGCAAGCGCCATGAACTCCAATTGGCGCACCGCGCCTCACACGACGCCCTCACCGGCCTCCCCAACAGCGCGGAACTGCGCACCCGACTGAGCGCCAAGCTCTGCGAACGGCCGCCGGCCAGCCACGAGGCCGAGTTGGAGCACCTGGGCGGGGCGTACGACCAGGACCCCGGATCCCCGTTCGGCGACGGCTTCGACTTCGGCCCCACCGGCACCGCGTACGACCACCACGTGCACACGATCGCGCCCGCCGAGGAGGTCGACGACGGTACGAAGGGGCTCGCGGTCCTCTTCTGCGACCTGGACGGCTTCAAGTCGATCAACGACCGGTTCGGGCACCAGACCGGTGACGCCGTCCTGGTCGAGGTCGCCCGCCGGCTCACCACGGGCGTACGGGAAGGGGACACGGTCGCCCGTCTCGGCGGCGACGAATTCGTGGTCCTCGCCGACGGCCTGGGCTCGGCCGACGCCGCCGACCTCGCGGCCCGGCTGCGCAACGCGATCGTCCTGCCGATCCGGGTGGGGGGACGCGGAGTGCGCGTCGGGGCGAGCTTCGGCATTAGCTGGGCGAGCTGCGGAATGACCGTCGACGAGGTGCTGCAATCCGCCGATCAACGGATGTACGTCGAAAAGCGCTCGCGTTCGAAGGTGCACCGGCGGGCGGGCTGAGGGCTGGGTAGGCCGGTTCTCCCCTTGTGTAGTGATTGTGTCCTGGTCTTGTGACGAGTGACCGATCGAGGTCAAGGCCATCCGTTGCGTTAATCCAAACCGGGTAGGCTCGCCGGCGTCGGCGTAGGGCTGACGAGGGTGAGGAGGTACCAGGCATGACGGCCGGGAACAACGGCGCGAATACGCCCGAGGACGACGATCCGTTCGGCTATCTGTATGAGGACGGACAGGCAGCGGGCGCCACACCGCCCTCGGGCCGGGGCCGCGGCTATGGATACCCCGGACCTGCCGCGCAGCCCGGTGTGCCCAGGACCTCCTACAACCACGTGCGCGCGGTCGGCGAGCGTCAGGTCGGACATCAGGGCGTCGGCCAGCCGGTCCCGCAGCAGACGTATCCCCAGCAGGGGTACAGCAGCCAGCCGACCGCCCAGTACGCGGCGCCCGAGACCTACCCCGGCGGGGTGACCCCCCGTGCCTCGCAGCAGCCGACCCACCAGGGGGGTGGCCGTGGCAGCGGTCGCGGACCCAACACCAAGGGACTGCTGATCGGCGCGATCGCCGTGGTCGCGGTCGTCGTGATCGGCATCGCCGCCGCACTGTTGGGCCCCGACGACGGGGACGACAAGGCCGGCGACGAGGTCAAGCCGAGCACGGTCCCGAGCCCGACGCAGTCGGCACAGACCAGCGAGCCCGAATCCGGTGAGGAGAAGCCCGCAGAACTGCCGAAGCAGGACGCGGCGACGCTCAAGCTGGGCGCCCCGGCGGAGCTCGGCACGGACATCAAGGGCGCGAAGGGCGCTGACGGCGCCTATGTGAAGTTCAACGGCGTCGGTGGTTCCGCCAGTTGGTCGGTGGACGTGCCCAACGGCGGTCCGTACACGATGTACATCACCTACGGTGTGCCCGGCAAGGACGCCCACACCTCGCTGACGATCAACGAGGGCACACCTCGCAAGATCAACATGTCGAACTTCGCGAAGGCCGCCGAGGGCGACTGGGAGAAGGGCTGGACGCGCACGTTCGTCTGGATCGACCTCAAAAAGGGCAAGAACGACCTCAAGATCTCCTGTGAGCAGGGCAACCAGTGCGAGGCCATACTCGACCAGGTCCGACTGGAAGCAGGCAACAAGCGCTGACGTCACGACCCCGAAGAGCCCCCGTCGACCTGCTCGGCCGCCCGGCCCGCTCGACGGGGGGCGTGGGACGAAGAGGGTTTGCCCCGTCAACACATCGACGGGGCAAACTCATTGCTCGGGAAAGAGGCGCATGAACGCGGCCACGACCTCGGCCATCGCCTCCCGGCCGGGCCCCAGGTACTTCCTCGGATCCACCGCACGGGGGTGTGCCGTCAGATGGTCGCGAACCGCCGCCGTGAGCGCGGTGTTCAGCGCCGTACCCACATTGATCTTGACCATTCCCGCCGCCACGGCGGCTCGGATCTCCTCATCCGGGACGCCGGACGAGCCGTGGAGCACCAGGGGCACCGGAACCGTGTCCTTCAGCCGGGCGATCAGACCGTGGTCCAGCGACGCGGTGCGCTCGGTCATCGCATGGGACGAACCGACGGCGACCGCCAGCGCGTCCACCCCGGTCGCCGCCACATAGGCCGCGGCCTCCGCCGGATCCGTACGCACACCGGGGGCGTGGGCGTCGAGCGGCGCTTCCCCCTCCTTGCCGCCGACCTTGCCCAACTCCGCCTCGACCCAGATGCCCCGCTCGTGCCCCCAACGCACCGCTTCCGCGGTGGCCTCGACGTTCCTCGCGTACGACAGCTTCGATGCATCGAACATCACCGAGCTGAACCCCTCGCCGTCCGCGGCGCGCAACAGATCGGGGGAGACCACATGGTCGAGGTGGAGGGCGAGCCGCGCCGATGACGAGCGGGCGGTGGCAGCCGCAGCAGCGGCTATGGCCGAGAGTCGTCCGCCGCGGAACCTGACGGCGTTCTCGGAGATCTGGAGGATCGCGGCCACGCCCGTGCTCTCCGCGCCCGCCGCGATGGCTTCCGCGTGCTCCAGCGTGATGACGTTGAAGGCGGCTACGCCCCGGCCGTCGGCCGCAGCGGCCGAGACGAGTTCACCGGTGCTGACGAGTGGCATGGTGCGGTCCCTTTTCCCGGGCGCGGGGCCCGTGGTGCGCGGGGGTGATGCCCCCGGGTGGTACGGCGGTGCAGGGTGCGGAGGGGCTCAGCGGGCAGACGGGTGGGGGCGTGAGGGGCGAGCGGCTCATGCCGCTGCTCGGTGTTCGGTCACGGTGACCCGGGGCAGCAGCGTTGCGTACCCCGGTGGGTCGAACTCGCCCGCCGCGGGCGCCAGTACCGTCGCCGCCGACAGCGCGACCGCACGGGCCAACCGCTCCGGCCAGGGCAACGCCTCCACCAACCCGGCCAGGAGCGCGGCGACCACGGAGTCACCGGCGCCGGTGGGGTTGCCGCGCACCGGAGCCGGTGGGGTGGCCTGCCAGATCCCCTCGGGAGTGGCGGCGAACAGCCCGTCGGCGCCCAAGGAGGCGATGACCGCCCGGGCACCGCGGCGGCGGGCGTCGCGGGTGGCGCGCAGCGGTTCGCGGGAGCCGGTCAGCTGGGCCAGCTCGTCGAGATTGGGTTTGATGAGGTCGGGGCGGGCGGCGATGCCCCGGCGCAGGGGTTCGCCGCTGGTGTCCAGGAGTACGGGTACGTCCGCGGCGCGGGCGCGTCGGATCAGCTCGGCGTAGGCGCCGACGTGGATTCCCGGTGGCAGGCTGCCGCAGAGCGCCACGGCGTCCGCGTCGCCCAGCAGGGTCTCGTATGCGCGGAGGAAGGTGTTCCACTCCGCGGGGGTGATCGTGGGGCCCGGCTCGTTGAGCTGGGTGGTGTCCCCGGTGGCGCCGTCCACGACGGCGATCGTGCGACGGGTGGGCCCGGCGGTCGGAACGAGCGCGTCCCGCGGGGCGAGCGGGGCCAGCAACTCCCGGAGCACCGCTCCGACCGGGCCACCGGCAAAGCCGGTGACGACGCATTCCTGGCCCAGGGCGGCGAGCACCCTGGCGACATTCAGCCCTTTCCCGCCAGGACGCTCGACTACGTTGTCCACGCGGTGGCTGCGGTGCGGTGTCAATGCGCTGACCTGGTAGGTGATGTCGAGCGCGGTGTTGAGCGTGACCGTCAGGATCACCGCGACACCCCCTGCTGAGCTGGACTGCTGGCTGGTACTGATCATGCCAAACGGAAGGCGGTCGGCCCAGACCTCGGGCCAACCGCCTCGCCGTACCAGCCGTGCTGTGCTGACCACCGCCCGGTCACCCCTTGTGGGAGGAGGACCCTGCCAGGACCGGGCTACTGGGGTTCGATCACCCAGCTGCCTTGGCGCATGACGCCCTTGAGCCGGAACTGATCGTCCAGTACGACCAGGTCCGCGTCCTTGCCGGGCTCCAGTGAGCCGACCCGGTCGTACAGGCCGAGCAGTTTCGCCGGGTTCACCGAGATCGCCTGGACGACATCGGTGACGGGCAGCCGGTCCACGGTCGCCGCTCGTCTGAAAGCGGTGTCCAGGGTGAGCGTCGAGCCCGCGATGGAACCGCCCTCGGTGAGACGGGCCACGCCGTCGATGACGTCGACGGCCAGCGGGCCGAGTTGGTAGCGGCCGTCACCGAAGCCCGCGGCGTCCATGGCGTCCGTGATGAACGCGACCCGGCCCGCGCCCGCACGGTGGAAGGCGAGCTCCAGTGCGGCGGGGTGCAGATGCGTACCGTCGTTGATCAGCTCGACGGTGATCCGCTCGTCCTCCAGCAGTGCCACGATCGGGCCGGGGGAGCGGTGGCCGAGCGGAGGCATCGCGTTGAACAGGTGCGTGGCCACCGTGGCGCCGGCGTTGATGGCTTCCACGGTCTGTTCGTAGGTGGCGTCCGTGTGTCCGATCGCGGCGATGACGCCGTGTTCGGCGAGGAGCCGCACCGAGTCGATGCCACCGGGCAGTTCGGCGGCGAGCGTCACCATCTTGGCCGTGCCGCGCGCTGCGTCGATCAGCTTGCGCACTTCGGCCGGGTCGGGGTCGCGCAGGAGCTCTTCACTGTGTGCGCCCTTGCGGCAGGGCGAGATGAAGGGGCCTTCGAAGTGGATGCCGGCGATGTCACCCTGCTCGACCAGCTCGGAGAGGATTCCGGCCCGGTGGGCGAGGAAGTCGATCTCCGCGGTGACCATGGAGGCAACCAGTGTGGTCGTGCCGTGCTCCCGGTGCGTACGCACGCCCTGGAGCACGTCATCGGCGCTGCCGCCGGTGAAGGAGCCGCCGCCACCACCGTGGTTGTGGATGTCGACGAAGCCGGGAACGATCCAGTGCCCGGAAAGATCACGGTGTGGTGCGGTGTCCGGTGCGGCACCGGTGATCTTCGTCCCCTCGATGTTCACCTGTCCGTTCTCGACAATCCCGGTGGGCAGCACGACCCGGGCTCCGGTGAGGATCGTGCTGTCGCCGGATGCCCCGTGTGCGGCGCGTGCGGCGCTGTCAGCGAGTGCGGCGCGTGCGGCCATTAGGCGGTTACCTCCGAGTCGGTGGCGATCAGATCCCAGGCGAGCAGGCCCGCGCCCAGGCATCCAGCGGTGTCCCCGAGAGCTGCGGGGACGATCGAGGGCAGTTTCTGGAACGTGACCCTCGCTTCCACCGCGGCCCGTAGGGGTGTGAACAAGGTTTCCCTGGCCTCGGCCAGCCCGCCACCGATGATCAGGGTGCGCGGGTCCAGCAGAGTGATGGCGGTGACGAGCCCTGCGGCGAGTGCGTCGACCGCGTCCTGCCAGACGGCGATCGCCTGTGGATCGCCGGACTCGACGGCCTTGGCGCAGTCGGCCGCATCGGCGCCCGGGTCACCGCTGGCTTTGGCCCAGGCGCGGGTGACGGCGGCTGCGGAGGCGAGTGTCTCCAGACAGCCGCGCTGACCACAGCCGCAGTGCGGACCGTCGGGCCGCACGATGACGTGGCCGATCTCGCCCGCGTACCCGTGGGCACCGGCTTCGATCGTGCCGCCGATGCCGATCGCACCGGCTATGCCGGTTCCCAAGGGCACGAACAGGAAGCGATCGGCGCCCTGCCCGGCTCCGATGCGGCCTTCGGCGAGCCCGCCGGTGCGGACGTCGTGGCCGAGGGCGACGGGGATGCCTGCGAGCCGGTCGCTCAGGATCGAACGCAGGGGTACGTCACGCCAGCCGAGGTTGGTTGCGTAGACGGCGATGCCGAGCTCGGAGTCGACGATTCCGGGGACGGCGACACCTGCGGCGAGTGCGGGTGCTCCCAACTGCTCCTTGCCATGGGTGCGAAGGTCGTCGGCGAAGTCGAGGATGGACTGGACGACGGCATCAGGCCCACGGTCCCGCTTCGTGGCGCGGCGGGCCTCATAGAGGAGGGTCCCGTCCACCCCGACGAGGGCGGCCTTCATGCCGGTGCCGCCCACATCCAGGGCGATGACGTGTCTCACGTGGACAGTCTGGCGCGAGAGACACCGAAAGGTCTAGTCCACTACCTGTGATTGTTGCGGGGCCGTACAAAACCGAACGGTTGGGGTTGGGTGGGGTGTGTGGGGTTTTGTCTTGATCGATTGGGGGTGGTGTGGGTGGGGCTGGTGGGGTGAAGGGCTGCGCCTGAGTCGGGGGGCGGGGGCGGGCTTGGTCCGGGTGGGGCTCGCTCTTTGAGCTCAGCCTTGGGGGGTTGGGGGTTCCGTCCTCAAGCGCCGGACGGGCTGGGAGGGCTCGGGTTCGGGGGTGCTGGGCTTTGGGGGGCCCGGGTGCGGGTCTGGGTGGGGTGCGGGTGGTGGGGGTGGGTTAGGGG
>NZ_JBEXVD010000024.1:0-134941 GCF_040638655.1 Streptomyces sp. NPDC005963
AACACCTCATCGCCACCTGGACCGGCACCTGCCCCACCTGCCAACAACCCACCCCATGGCAGCCCTACGACACCACCTAACAAAGCACTACTAGGACTTGTCCGTCGATCATGTTCGGAGCCAGATGATGAGAGCTGCGGCGGTCGCTGTCCCGAGGCAGAATCCCGTCGACCACCCGCCGGTGATCCCGCCACCGGCCACAACGCCTACTACTGACCGGCCGGAACGGCCGCAGCCGCTCCCACTCGGCATCACCCAGAACACCCCGCCCCATGCCCACATCAACAACAGAACCGAGGAGCAGTCACATGACCGGCCGGACAAGTCCTAGGGATGGCTCGCCCTTTGTGGGGATCCATTTACGGATGGTCTCGATGGCGTCGAGGAGGTCCTGGAAGGTGCAGAGATCTCGGTGCTGTTGTCAAGGCCTGGCCTGTTGCCACGTCCCCGTACTCAAGCCCGGCTCCCCACTGCTCGAGACGATGAGCACGGCGACGTGCTCATCGTTGTTTTGTTCAGAGCCATCTTCCCCCTCGTCCGTCGGACTGTAGCGCCGTCCAACAAGTTCGTCTCCCGGGGCGGCCATTCCCCCAGCCCAGACGGCAGACTCCGGCGGTGACCTCGAACGCCCCGCGCCCCACTCGACACGGACGGGCTCCTGCCGACCCTGATCTCTCAATGGGGCAACCCCTTGAGCATCCAGGTAAAGCTGCTGAGCACCGACAGGTCCGCCATCCCCGCACCGGCGAAACCGGCACTGGCAGGTACCTGGTCCCGGCCCGGTCTCAGCCGGAACGATGAGGTGGCGAAGGCGGCGGGGGGCGGGCTGGCACACGTCCGCTGTCACCGCACCACCTGGGACTACCTCCAGAAGCAGGTCCACCACCGTCGGCCTACGCCACGTCTCACACAGGATGAAACAGTTGGTGAGTACGTTCTCCCAAGGCTCCACCTGCCGGGAGGTCACCGTTCCTTCTCCACCGGAGGCCTCACCTTGTAGAAGGGGCGGGCCGGAGTCACCTGCCGCACATGGACGAGTACGTCGAACCACTCGGCCAGAGAGCCGCCCGTCATGTGGTGATCGGTGTCGCGTCGCGGGTCGTGGCGTGGTCCGACAAGCCTGGATTTGGTGGTCCGGGCAAGCCAATCGGCAACCTGCAGCGGAGTGTCCGTGCGGAGGTCCAGTAGGTAGTCGCCCACGGCCTCGTCGTCCAGCACTGACTCCACCAAGGGGGGTACGGGTCTGGGCACCTGGTAGGCCGGGACGCCGGTGTAGGTGGACAGTTCCCCCGCGCCGAAGGTGAGACCGATCGACAGGTATCGGGCCCCTAGGTGTTCTCGCAGGTAGCTCCCCGCGTTTCGGGACGGAGCGGCGGCCGGGTCCGGCGGAAAGCTGACGACCCTGGTGCGCGCGTTGGCGGTGTGGGAGCTGGAGGACCAGAACAGCACCTTGTGGCCGCTGTGTTGCTGCCACCACAGCACGTTCTCGGCGAACAACCGCTCGTAGGCGCTCATGTTGTGAGGGTCCAGTGGATCGTCATCGTGGTCGTGAAGCTCGTAGTACTGGACAATCAGCCGTGCGTTCTGGAGTGCCCACGCATGTCCGGCGTGGCCCGGCACTCCCGCCACCAGGTCGTGCGCCGCCTGTGCGCGGTCGCGGCGGGACCGCCTGTCGGACAGGGCTCGGAATCGGTTTGTGTGCGCGGACACCTCGCCTTCGGGCCGGAGGTCGGCGTAGCAGCGCTCCAGTTCGTCCATCAGCCCGGATTCGGCCGTGCGCACATAGCGAGCCACCGTGTCGTATGCCAGCGCCCCCGTCTCATGAGGGCTGACCCCGATCAAGCGGACCGGATCACCCGGGTGAGTCTCGTTGAAGGCGTGCATCCACCGGACGAGGGTGAGGATCTCCTCAGTGCGGGAGAACGGCTCGGCGGCCTCCAGCAGTGCCACGGGGTCCCCGGTGCCGGTGCGGACATGGGCGTCGAGCCGGGCGACGAGCGTCCAGTCCTGGTCGAGTGCGACAGTGCGGAAGCCTGCCTCCCCGACCAGCAGCCTGGCAATGCGTGTCTGGAGATCGAAAAGCTGCTGTGCGCCACGCGTCCCGGCCCCGTAGCCCACCACAACCGTCCGCTCACGCAGCATGCCGAGCAGTGGTCGCAGGTCGTCCAGTGACTCCGATGCGTCCACGGTGGTCAGTGAGTGTGCCGTCTCCCTGATCCAGTTCTGAACCGCCGCACGTTGTTTTGATGAGGTCGTCATGGCTTCACCTTCGAACATCAACCTCGGTTAAGGTCAAGCCCACCCGAGCGGGTCGGTGGGCTGAAGGAGGCCCGTCGGGTGAGTACCACGCGACAGATCAGCCCCGCTGTACGCGCCATCGGTCGCGTACGGGAAGTCCCGCACCCGTTCGAACCCCCGCGCCCGGGCAAGCCCGGCTTCCTCTCGGGAAACCGATCCCCCCCTCTCTGATGATGGGTCGACACACCGGCCCGGTACTCCCGAGGGTGGCAACCACGTTGACACCCTCTAAGGGGCCCGTGCGAGTGCCTGCATGAACCTCGAGGAGCAGCTCATCAAGGAGCGCAAGGCCGCACGCGCTGCCCGGCCGGTCGGTGATACATCGAAGCCGAGGACCGAGTGCGGGTCGATGAACGAGGAGCAGTACAAGCTCGTCGATGCGCACCGGATGCCGAACGGCAAGCAGCGAGCCGTTCTGGACAACCTACGGGGCGGTATGCACGCCCCAGCTCGTACCGCGGGCGTCTAACTCAGCAAGCGCACCCCGCTGCCGCGATGACCGCTGGAGGGCAGCAGAGTTCGAATGCGCTGCTACTGACGGCCGTTCGGGCGGGCGTGACGAGGCACGAGGAATGGATCGCAGAGGTGCTGCACACCCGATCCAGCAGCCGGCCGGGCTCAGTCGATCTTCTTGATCACCCGGGCGGGCACTCCCGCGACCGCGGTGCCGGCAGGCACATCACGAGTGACCACCGCACCGGCAGCGACCACCGCACCGGCACCGATGGTCACCCCCTGCGTGATCACGGCGGCCGTCCCGATCCAGACATCGTCCTCGATGACGATCGGGGCGTAGGAGAGGTATTCGCGGCGCTCGGCCAGTGGCAGTGGATGGCCTCCGGTGATGAGGCTCACCTTCGGGGCGATCATGACCCCGTTTCCAATGCGGATGCCTCCCTTGTCCATGAAGGTGCATCCCTGGTTGACGAAGACGTTCTCCCCGAACGTCGTGTTCAACCCGCACTCGGTGAAGAACGGCGGGTAGATCACCACCGACTCCGGCAGCGGGCCACCGAACACAACGGAGAGGAGTTCCGCGCGACCTTCGCCGTCGCCGAACGGAAGCACGTTCAGTCGAGACGTCGCATCGGTCACCTCCACGATCCGCTCCGCATGACGCACGAACTCAGGCGTCTGGACATACATAACCTGCTCAGTACGAGTAGACATGCGCTGATCCCATCACCGCGCAGAACACCCGATCAAACAACCCTGCACCGCACCAGACACAACCCATGGTTGTGGAAATAGGATGGAAGCATGGATGTTGAAGCGCTGCGGACGTTCTTGGCCGTCGCCGATACGGGCCAGTTCCAGGCTGCGGCCGACGAGCTGGGGATCAGTCAGCAGGCGGTCTCCAAGCGGATCGCGGCCCTGGAGAGGCACATCGGTGCCAGGCTCCTTGTGCGGACCTCCCGGGGCTCCCGGCTGAGCGTGGACGGGCAGATCTTCCTACCGCACGCCAAGAGGATCGTGGTGGCCATCGAGCAGGCCGAGCAGGCTGTGCGCCCCGGCAGCCGGCCCTTGCGTGTCGATGTCCTCAATCGGCGCATCGCCCCTGCCCAGGCCGTCCACCGGTTCTACCGCTCCCGGCCCGCAACGGACCTGGACGTGGTCACGCTGAGCATGGAGAACGCCGCTCAGGCCGCCCAGGCGGTGCTCGAAGGGACCGTCGACGCGTCCTTCCGCGCCCTGCCCGCAGACCAGGTCCCGGCCGGGATCAGCGCCGAACGACTCCTGGACACACCCCTGCAACTCCTGGTCGGCCCCCGCCACCCACTGGCCGACGCACCCCGGGTCAGTCCTGCGGACCTGGCCGGTCACCGCATCTGGATCCCCGGGATCAAGCAGGGCACCGAGTGGGCGGCGTTCTACCAGGCACTGTCCGAGGCCTTCGGCCTGAGCATCGACGCGCTCGGCCCCAACTTCGGTGACGAGGCCCTGATGGACGCGCTGGCAGACTCCGCCTCGCTGGCCACCCTCGTCGGCACCGGAGACCGGTACCTGTGGCCCCAGACCCACGACCTACGGCGCATCCCGTTGCACGACCCGACCCCCGTCTACCCGCACGTGTTGCTGTTCCGCAGTGGAGACCAGCACCCCGTACTGGCCGCGCTACGCGACCATCTGCGCACCGCAGGCCCGCGAACCCCACACGATGTGTGGGCCCCGAACTAGGTAGACCGCTGACCAGACAACGAGAATTTACCCTCAAGGGCCCCTAGCACAATGGCAATTCGGATATCTGTTGGGTCTGTGAGGATGCATTACCGGCGGATCGTTGCAGAATCACCGTCAGAACACGGCCATTGAGACGCGCCCACCAGCGGCTTTACCTTCGGGTCCTCATCAACCCAAGAGGGTTCGCAACAGAAGGCGACCCCCGACCACGGCAGGGCCGCGTATTCTCCGGAAGGTGGCCTCAGCCGCGATCACTTAGAGCCGGGCGTCGCTAACTCCAGCCTCTTAGAGGTCCTAACAAAGGCGCCCGTCGACGAGGACGTGGTGCTGGCGGCGAGCGCGCCGGCGTAGCGTAGGGCGGCGGTGATGTCCGGCAGGTGGTGCTGGTGGGCCTCACGCAGTGCGATCGCCCGGCCGTCATCCGCCGGGGTCAGGCTCGCAGTTGGCCTGCAATCAGCCTTGGCGCTACGGACCGTCGGCCGGAGCCAGGAGGCACCGGGCACCGGGCACCGGCAAGGACGTCGTGGCTGTGTACCGCCGCCGGCTTCTCACCCTGTCCGCCCGAATCGCTGCCCGCCTACTGGAACACCCCCACGGGTCCCCCTGAAGCGAGGCCGCCCTCGCCGCGGTAGCGGACTGTCCGTCTGGGTGATCGCCCGCGGCCGGTGGACGCGGTCCACGGGATGGAGATGATTCCGGCGGACATATCCCGTCTCAGGACCGCTGGACCAGGCCACCGCGGCAGCGGAACTGACCCGTACGAGCATCCCTGCACGGATTCTTCCTCGTCCTGCGCCGGTCGTGACGGACAATGGGCCCGCATCGTCACGGGGAGGGTGCACGGGAGACGGGGAGGTCCGGTGCGGTTAGAAGTACGGGTCGAGTCGGCGGGAGAATTGCGATCGTTGCAGCAGTGGCTGCGGTCTGACCCCGAGGTACGCAGGTCGGGCAGGGTCGAGATCATCGGGGGTGATCCGCGGCCCGGCGAGATGGGTGCGGCGTTGGACGTGCTCCAGTTGGTGACGGGGAACGGGTGGAGCGCGGCGTCGTTCGTGCTGGCCCTGGCCACATGGCGGCAGACTCGACCGCGACGGCCGCGGTTGGAGATCCGCCGCGGGGACACGGTGTACTTCCTCACCGGTGGTACCGACGAGGAGGTCGAGCGGGTGATCCGGGCACTCGACGTCGACAGCGACGAGGACCCGAACCTGTGAGTGTGCTACCCGACCCGGGGGCGTCGCGGGCAGTCCTCGTGGGAACGAGCCGCTACCAGCATCTGGAGCAGTTGCCGGCCGTTTCGAACAACCTGCAGGCGCTCGCCGGACTGCTGACAGGCCCGCTGGCCCTGCAACTGCCGACGCAGCATGTGACCGTCATCGAGGATCCGGTCGCGGCCCTCACCGTGGTGAGCGAAGTGAGACGGGCTGCCGATGAAGCCACTGACACATTGGTCGTCTACTTCGCCGGGCATGGGCTCGTCGATCCGCAGGGCGCGCTCAGCCTTGCGCTTCCGCACACCGAGTTCGATCGTGTGGAGACCGGCCTGCCCTATGACTGGCTCCGCCAGGTGCTGCTGCTGAACTCCCGAGCCGAGCGCCATGTCGTGATCTTGGACTGCTGCTACGGCGGCCTGGCACTGGGACGGATGAGCGCGTCGCCCGGTCTCGCCGACCAGGCCACCGTGGAAGGCAGCTTCCTCCTCGCAGCGGCAGCGGAGACCCGCACCGCCCTGGCACCGGTTGGGGATACCTACACCGCCTTCACCGGCGCCTTACTCGACACGCTGCGCCATGGCATCCCTGGCGGTCCCGCACTCCTGGATCTGGGGACCATCTACCAGTATCTGCGGCGGACGCTGGAAGCGCGGGGGCATCCCGTTCCACAGGCCAGGGACCGTAACAGTGGTGCCCTGGTGGCGCTCGGACACAATCACGCGGCGCTTCCCGCCTCGTCGACGGTGACACCGCCCGGGGTGGAGACAGCCCGGCGTCCATGGCCTCCCCCGTCATCCGTGCGCACCGGCCCGGGTGCATCGAACGTGCCCCGGACACAAACGTCGAGGTACGGCCAGCTCATTGGGCCCGCGGGCGGCGGGGGCGGTTCCCACAGCGCCCGCGAACCACTCGGTGTTTCTGGCCCGCCCGCAGACACCATTCCCACTGGAGGGGAAACCAGCAGACCGGCGACCAGGTCCAGGTACAACGAACAGCAAGGCCCTGGCGCCGCACCTCCGGCTCGGAGAGCTCTGCACAGGCTCGGCAGGAGATGGCGCGGTCCCCGCGCCGTGCTGATCGGCACGACATGCGCCGCCCTTCTGGCCGGCGGAGGTTGGCTTATCTGGAAATCCACGAATCAGGCCGTCCAGAAGCCCAAGTACGCCTTGGAGGACTCGGCCACACTCCAACGCGCGGAAAAGAGGGGGTGGATCGTCGTCGGGGTGAAGCAGGACCAGCCAGGGCTGAGCGTCACCGACCCCCAGGGAAAGAAGGCCCGCGGTTTCGAAGTCGACCTGGTCAAGTTTATCCTCGAAGACGTCAAGTTCTCAGGAGAAGTAATATTCAAAGGACTGGTGAGCGAAAATCGTGAAACCGAACTTGTGCACGAAAATGTCGACTTGATCGTCGCATCCTATAGCGCCACCAAAAAACGAGAGAATGAAGTGGATTTCTCCGTTCCGTACTACAACACCAAACAGACCTTACTCATGCGCAAGGGTCGCAACGAAGGAGAGGTTCAGATCTACGAAGAATCGACCAGAAAAGTGGAACCCAAGAGGGTCAGAACTCTCAGAGATCTCCCAGATGGAACGGATTCATGCACGGTTGAGTCCAGCACCTCAATGGACTTCATGCAAAGCCCCGCAGCTAAAAATAAGTTTGATATCCATTCACAGGGAAGAAAATCAAGCTACCAAGACTGCATTGAAGGACTGCTCGCCGAGGGCGAAAGGGGCAGCTTCGAGGTGGTCAGTACAGACGATGTGATCCTGGCAGGACTGGCCTATGAACACCGTGACAAGCTGGTCAGACTACCGTTCGCACTCAAGCGAGAACAATACAGAGTAGGGATGAGGAAGGGTGACCCCGCCCTGCAGTACCTCACCTGTCAGGCCATCCAGAAGATGATCAAAAGCAAAAAGTGGGAAACATCTTACAACAGACATCTCAAACAAATCATGGACGGCGAACCGGCGAATCCGCCCGAGGAACCCACATGCAGCTGACGACCCAGCACACACGGGAGTCACCACGGGGCCAACTCGCCAACGAGCACACGCTTCGGGGGTGCCTGCGTCACCTGGTCGCTGCTGATCGGCGGCGCGATCCTCAACCATCGCGATACCTTTCGCGCGACTTCAGAGCCGTCGGTAAGCAGGTCGCGCACCTCCACGCAGACGTTGAACCGGCTTCAAACAACCGTCACCTCCAAGCCAGTGGCCGAACGAGCGCGTCCACCTACTTCAACAACTAGCTTCATTTCAACTATGGTTGACGTTTACCCGGCCTACGATGGGCGCTCGTTGTGTAATGGGCGGAGGATGCATGCGCAGGTCGGCAGGTGTCTGGCGCGACGGCGCGGCAGTGATCGTCGGGGTCCATACGTACGATCACTTGACGAACGTTGAGTCGATCCGTAACAACCTTCTTGGCTTACGCACATTGCTCACCTCTCCGAACTTCGGCATTCACGAGGACAGATGCTTCGTCGTCGAGAATCCGACCGGTGCGCGAAGTGTGCACGACGCGATTGAGGGCGCGGTCAATTCAGGGGCTCGAAGCCTTGTCTTCTACTACGCGGGGCATGGTGCCGTCCATGGTACAAGCGGTCGGCTTCTGTTGTCGCTCGCCGATTCCCGCTCGCACGCGTATTTCACGTACTTGAAGTTCGACGATCTCCGTGAGCAGATCGCCGATTCAGGTTTCGATAGGCGCCTCGTACTATTGGACTCCTGCTACAGCGGGGCAGCGCTGGACACTCTTTCGCCGGATACTTCTGGATCTCTGGCCATCAAGGGCACCTACGTTATGGCGTCTTCGGATGCGACCGTGGAATCCGCCGCCCCGCCTGATGCGCATTACACCACCTTTACGGGCGTCCTCCTCCACTTTCTCCGTACCGGGCTGCCTGGCGGGCCGAAGGTCATAGACGCCGAGTCCCTGTATGTGGCCGTTAGGGGCGCGCTGGAGGAGCGTGGCCATCCAAAGCCCGTCCGTCAAGCTCGGGGTGAGGGCGCGCGATTACCCCTGCTCCCCAACCCTGCGTATGTCGAAGCCTCAGCCCTCAGCGACCGTGCCAGCCAGTCGATCCCTACGGGCTCAGCCACACCACCTGAAGACTACTTCCGCCAGCACATGGTGCTGCCCTCCAATCGGGGGGCACCGCTCAGAAGAGTTGCGATCGCACTGGCAGCCCTCTTCGATATGGTGGCCGCTATTGGCTTCCTGGGCCCTGTACATGGGCTGGCCCCAGCAATCATTTTGGCCGGGGTGCTATTGCTCCCATTCTCATGGGACGCTCTTCGTGTCGACGGTGGAAGTCATCCCTCAAGAAGAAACTTTGGCTGGCGACCAGCTTCCCGGCTCGCTGTTGTGACGCTAGTCCACGCCGGGTGCCTCACCCTGTGGGGCCTGGCTGAGGCTCATAGCCCTACCTATGAAACGGCCGGAGCCGCGACAGGAACTCTGTTCGTCCTGATCCTCTGCAACACTCTGATGCGCATCCACCGAAGAGGGAAACCTCTCTCCCTGCGTGCAAGTTCGAGGTCTTCACGCGTTTGGCGCGCCATTTTCGTTTCGTGGGGGTCGGCATCGCTTGCCTGTCTTCTCTTCAGCGCATTCTCTGCAAGCGGTGAATCGAAGGAGGCAGTAGCGGCCAGCGACACTCTCATGTACTTGGCAATCGTGGCGGGCCTCGGGCTGGCGTCGGCCTACGCGCTGCGGTCTTTCATACTTCGCCGTCTACTGAAGGGACAATGAGATGGGGCAGGAGATCGTTCTGGAGTCGCCCGCGACGGATGCGCGAGCTGCCGATTCGCTTCGCCGGTGGCTCATCCGGGATGGAGCCGCACTGCGCGCTACACATCGGGCGGGCGGTCCCGTACGGGAGGGAATCCTCGCCGACGCCGTGGCGGTCATAGCCATCGTCGTCTCCGGTGTACTCGCGCTGCCAGCGGCCATCGATTCCGTTCGCCGCTGGTTCGCGACCCAGCCACCTGCGACCGGGCCGGTCACCCTGCGAAGGGGGGCAGTTTCGATCGAGATCTCGGGTAGCGAGGACGTGGAGACTCTCGTTCGATACGCCCGACTGTTGGAGAACGCGGAGCCAGACACCGGCAGTGGTTCGACTGGTGACGGTTCATCTCAACCGTCGTCCGCACCGGGGTCCGCAGCTCAGGAATGAGGGGTGGGCCCCGTCGACGGGGCCCACCCCTCATTCCTGCCTGGCTTCAATCACCGGCGAAGGCCCGGCCGCGGACCGCCCTGAAGGACGCACGAGCCCGATTTCGTCATAGTGATACAGCGTGCGGACGCTCACGCCGATAACGCGGAGGCCATAGCCGCACGGCCAGCCCCTGGTCAAGAACAGTCTGTCGCCTGAGCAGATTCGAGGCCTGTTCGCGTCGTTCCGGGCGTCCCAGCCCCACGCTTCCGTGGGGCCCGGTTGTCAGTGGGGGCTGATACAACTCCTCCGTACCGACCCAACCAGCAGAGGAGACACCGTGGGCGCGTGGGGAACCGGCAACTTCGAGAACGACACGGCCGCCGACCACTTGTCGATCCTCACGGACCGGCTCATCACCGAGGTGGCGGACGCGATGGCCGGTGACCCGGTCGAGATCGAGCCCGACGAGTACTGGGGCGTTGCGGTACCGGCCAACCTGGAGCTGTTGAGTCTTCTGGCGCGGCAGGGGTACGTGGGGGCGTCGCTGCCCGAGGCCGAGGTGATCGAGGGGTGGAAGAAGACGTACATGGCGGTGTGGGAGGGCTCCATAGACGGCCTGGCACCGGCACCGGGTCACAAGGACGGGCGACGCACCGTCCTGATCCGTACCTTCGACGAACTGGCCACGCTCAGGAGGGAGGAGGACTCGGACTGAGGACTGTCCCCCGAATGAACGCCCACACTGTGTGCAGGACGAGCGACCTCCGCGCTCCAGCAGCAGGTATCGGCGACCCGGAAGGAATGCGGCTAGCTGGGGAGTCGGTGTGCCCATGTCCAGTTCCGCCCACTGCACCCGCATGATGGCGACGTACCTCGTTGGCGGGGTTACCTGAAGCCTTGCCCCCGTGCTAGGTCGCGGGCGACCGCCCCAATCTGGACGCGGCCCCGCGCGTAGACGAGGCGGCGCCATGCCTCGGCCACCTCGGGGCGCATCCGGGGGATGCGGTCGGCGCCGCGGCTGACGGCTCGTAGGAACAGCTCGTCCAGCACGGCGAACCGCGCGGCCCATGTCGTGGCCGCTCGGAGTCGGTCGATCAACTCGACGCCCAGGGCTCCGAGAAGCTCGTCGCGTGGGACCAGTCGGTGGGCGAGCGCAGCGGCGGGTATGGCGTAGACGGCGCGGCCCCGAGTGGTGTCAGCGACACCGTGGGCCGGGGGCAGCGGGCGTCAGATTTGCATCGTCCGCGTTCACGCCCTCACCGCGTCACACCTCAATCAGCCCGGGGAGGGCCATCCACCGAACCAGCTCTACGAATGCGACAGTCCCTGGCAATCCCCCAGGTGGCACAGGGAGCGCGTCCACCCACAAGTGGACCCGCCCCGGAGGCATTTTCCAGGGGCATCCATCAGATTGCCCCCATCTGGCCCGGGTACGGAGTCGTTGCCGGTAGGCAGTGCCGGTAGCGAGGTCGTGGATGCGGGGGTTCGGGCTTGATCGAAATGAGCGGTGACGAGGGGCGCAGTACGCGTGGGACACGCGCCGATGAAACTGAGGGGTCAGGGGTCAGGTCGAATCGACGGCCGTCGGCCTCTGATCGAGCAATGTACGGGCCTTCCTTGAAGGGCCTGTTCCATCCTTCTCTGTGCCTGGATCTTCAGGAGGAGTCATGAAATCCGCCAACCCGTCGCGTCAAAGTGCCCGAGCCGTTGCCGCAGTGGTCTTCGTGGTGCTGATGGCTCTTGCGATCACCTCATGTGGGCCGGCGCGAGTGGCGGTCGGGGTCAAGTCCGCCGTGAGCGTGGCCCGCATCTACTCCAAGCAGGGCAGCACTCCGGTCATCCACCAGTCGGCCAAGTTCAAGGTGACACCGCTTGCGAGTCCGCGCACCGAGGCCGAGCTCGCCCGGTTGCTCGGTGGAAAGGTGAAGAGCCCGAAGGCTCGGATACCGGCCTCGTCAGCGGCTTCGGACGGTGAGCCGATCTCTGCACCCAACGATTCCGCGTGGAAACTCGTCATCAAACGAAAAGTGCAGGGCAGGACCGAAGCAGAGGTGTACCAGGTCAACGGTGGTAAGAAGTTGTTCCTGCACACGAGTGGTCGGACCTCTCAGGTTCTGGAGCCGGGCAGGAATCTGATCGTCATCGAGGCCCTCACCGACCGTACGGTCGTGGCTCTGATGGACAAGGACGGGGAACCGAAACGGAGTTCGGGAACGTTCTTCATCAGTCTGGTCATTAAGAACGGGACTGAGTACGACTTCGACCATGGAAAGAGATCGGGCAAGAGCAAGAAGGGAGACCTGCGGATCGGGTTCGGCATGAGCGCGGTCAACGGCGCCAGACTCGCAAAGATGGAGAAGCGTCCGTCGCTGGTCGACTGTCTCACCGTGGATCCGGGGGACTGGTCCAAGAGCATCCCGGCGTACACCGTGCCGTGGGGCCACTACTGCCTCCTGACCAGCGAGGGAAGGTTCGCCACGGTCAACCTCAAGCTCGGCGAACACAGCTATACGGTGTGGCAAACGGCTCCGGAGAAGTAGCCGGGCCTCCATTCCCGCTGTGGTCGCCCCCGAGTTCCGGAGGCGGATCAGCTTCGGGTCGCGGACCGAAGGCGCCGCGCCCTACGGCCAGGGCAGCGGGCATGTCGGGTGGGCTCTTCGGTCCGCGATCGATGGCGGGCTCCGTCGGTACGTGTTCACGAGCGTGGGAGGGGCATCGCAGTGGGCAACGAGGCGAAGGCGGCAGTGGCGCGCAGGATCGCGCGCTACCTGGGGAGGAATGACGACACCGGACTGGGGCCCGACGCGGACGCGGACATCGCTCGGATGATCCAGGCGGCGCGGGCGCAAGGCGACACGCAGGGGGTGACCGGGGAGCCGGAGGCGATGTGGCTCGCTCTGTGGCTGGTCCTGTGCCGCTGTACTGCGCCCGGCCGTCCCGACTTGCGCGCCCCTCGTCTGATGACCGCCGCCGAAGGGGTGTTGCGGGTGTTGAACGGTATGCGCCCGTCGCTCGTCGTACCAGGCACCCACGAGGCGGTCGCCGGGCGGGGCCCGCTGCCCGAGGACCATCGGCTCTGGGCCGCCGTGGCGGGCGCACTGCTGCAGGATGGCCTGCCGGGTGATCTACGGGAGGCCGCTGCGGCGGTCGACCGCTACCGGATCGGGGCAGTGGGCCAGGGCGGTGTGACAACGCCGGTCGCGCTCTCACTGGGCGAACTGCTGGCGACCAAGCTGGCGGAGGCGGAGTTCGAATCGGCCGACCCTGCACGGGCGGGCCTCGCAGTGTCGGCCAGCGAAAGCTCGATGGGCAACGGCCACACCGCCGGCGACTCCAGGGTCGGTTGGGAAGCCGCGGCGGCTGTTCTGGAGGCGGGCATAGCACCGCTCGTTCCCGGTTCCGCGCCCCGTCTTGCGGCCCTCGACACCCTCGGCAGAGCACTGGGCGTCCTGAGCGGGCTGGATCCCCAGGACCAGTTCGTCTACCGACCAGTGGACGATCGTGCCGCTGCCTGTCTGAGCCGCGCCCTGGAAGTCCTGTGGGAAGCGATCGCTTTCCTCCCCGAGCACGAGCGCGCCGTACTGGCACGCGTACAGATCGCGGACCTGCTGCTGCACCGCCATGTGAACGGCTCGCCGCACGGCGACCATGAGTCCCTCGGAAAGGCGATCACTCAGCAGGGACGCGCGGCGCGGCTGGCTGAGCAGCTCAACATGGCCGGCGTGGGAGGGCTGTACGTCGGGCTCGCCAACCTGCTCGGTCACCGGGCCCTGCTGCTGGGTAGGTCAGAGGACCACGCGGGGGCGCTGGAGGCAGCCCGGCGCGCCGAGGTGCTGACTGGGAAGGGGGCCCCTGAGCGTTCCCGCGTTCTGTACTGTCTGGGGCAGGTTGAGCTGGGGTGTTTCGATCACTTCGGCGACGCGCCCATGCTGGACAGCGCGGTCATGCATCTGAGAAACGCGTGCACCGCTGTCGGGCACCCTTTCGGCGACGATGCAAGCACGCTCCAGGTCCTCGCCGAGGCCTTGCTCGTACGCCACGAGGCGGGGTCCCGCTCACCCGACGCGACGGTCGGGGTCAGGTTGTTCGGGGCGACCACGGACATTGATGAGGCCCGGGCCTGTGCCGAGGTCGTGATGGCCTCGTACCCTTCCTCCCCGGACGACTTCGGCCGACTCTGTGTCCTGTCGAGCATCTATCTCGCCGCCTATCAGGAGACCAGCGATCCCGTGCTGCTCGACGCGGCGGTACTCGCCGCCGAGTTGACGGCGTCCGTGCCCCCGGACCACCCTTCGGCTGCCGAGTGCCATGGCCGCCGGGCCTGTGCGCTGGCCGAACGGCACCGCCTGCGCCCTGTGGTCGACGGCGGCGGTGACCTCGCCGAGGCCATCCGGGAGGCGCGGATCGCCGTCGTCGTCGCCCCGGAACCCGCCCAGTCGTTGTATCTCCACAACCTTGCGACCCTTCTCGCACTGAGGCTCCAGACCGTGCAGTCGAAACAGGATGTCCGCGACCTCCTCGCGCTCCACGAGGACGTCGTGGCAGCGACACCGATCGACTCCCGACACCTGCCTGGCCGTCTGCACGGCCAGCAGGCAGCCCTGCGCACGGCAGCGAAGATCCTCAACGACCCCGGACTTCTCTCCGAGGCCGTTGCCATCGCCGCCAGAGCCTGCGAACTCAGCGACCGGGATAACCCGTTCCGACCTATGTTGCGCACCGGACACGCCCTGGCCCTGTGCGAGCGGGCGCAGGCAGTCCTGGGTATGACCACCCCACCTGAAGGTCACCCACCCACTGGTACGGACACGATCGTCGACGACAGCAGAATCCTCCGGTCGACCACAGCGGACCCACCGCAGGTCCTGAAGGATGCCGAGCCCACGGCCCGGGCCCGGGCCGATCTGGCCGAAGCCATCCGGATCGCCTCGCTGGTCCGAGAAGACACACCAACCGGCAGCCCGGCGGAGGACTGGGCACTCACCGTTCTCATCCGCGCCCTGGTGGCCCAGGCCCGGGCCGACAAGGGCGGATCAGCCCTGAGCGCGCCCGAAGCCGACGCACCCGAAACGACCCTGAGCCGGGTGGTGGAACTGATCGACCAGGCTCTGACCCCCTCGGACGACCTGACTCGCTCACCGCGACGGTCCGAACTCCTCCTGTTGCGGGCACAGGCTCTCCTGATGGCGGCCGAACAGCACCCCGGTGGACGGCCGGATGCAACCGACCAGAACCGCCCCAGCACCAGCGAACCCACCTCCACAACGCGTGCACTGGCCGACCTCGACGAGGTCGCCCAAGCTGACCACGCCCGGCTACCCGACCGCTTGGTGGCGGCCGAGCGGTCCGCCCGTCTCGTCATGGACCTCGGTGACGCCGCAGGAGCCCACCGCCGCTACCGGCTCGCCCTCGACCTGCTACGCCGGTGGATCGCAGTCGGACTGTCCGCGAACGACGCCCGCACACTGCTCGGTGACTGGCGGATGCTCGGCGCCGACGCCGCTGCCGCGGCCATGGCCGACGGCAACCCGACGAGCGCCCTCGCCCAGTTGGAGGACAACCGCGCCATCCTGTGGCGGCGGGTTCTGGAACTGCGCACCGACCTCGACCGAGTGCACGACCTCGATCCCGCACTCGCCACCCGATTGCGGATGAGCGCAGCAGTTCTACGGACCGCCTCGCTCGAAGCCTTCCCCTCGACCGGACCAGCCCCCGAGGAACAACGCGGCCACCGCGCCCTACGGCTGCCCAGCCCCAACACACAACGGCTTCACGACGCAGAACTCGCCTGGTCGGCTGCCGTCGACGATGCTCGGCAGCTGATCCCGGGATTCCTCGAACGTCCAGACCCCATGGCACTGTGCGCAGGGCTGCCCGGCCCGGTCGTCGTGGTCAACATCAGCCGACACCGCTGTGACGCGCTGCTGGTCGATCCCCGGGGTGTACGCACCCTGCCCCTGCGCCTGCGCCTGGAAGACGTCCAGCGACACGCCGCCGCGTATCTGGCGGCGGCCCGGACCTTCGAGGAGCGCGCCTCAACCAGTGCCGCCCCGCTCGGTGTCGGGGTCACCGGGCCGTTCAACCGAGTTCTCGGCACCGTCACCGGCTGGCTCTGGGAAGCCGTCGCCTCGCCCGTCCTGGATGCGCTGCCCCTCGCCGGGAGCGAGGAAGGTGAACTCCGGCCGCGGCTGTGGTGGTGCCCGACCGGGCCGCTCGCACTACTGCCCCTGCACGCTGCCGGCCGACACACCGCCCCCGGTGAAAGCGTCATCGAACGGGTCGTCCCCTCCTACACGCCCACCGTCGCGGCGCTCGCCGCCTCAGCCGGCGCCGTGGTACATCCAAGCCAGTCTCGGATGCTGGCCGTACTGGCGGACCGAGTGGACGGCACAGCGGAACTTCCCGGCGCTGACACCCAGAACGCGCTCATCACGGAGCGCTTCCCGGACGCAACGGTGCTCCGCCGCGGCCGAGCGCGCTCCGAGCAGCTGTTGGAGCAGTTGGCCACCCACACACTGCTCCACGTGATGTGCCACGGTCTCCACGACCCGCACCGCCCCGAACGCAGCGGACTGCTCATGGAGGACGGCGTGGTTCCGATAGCGGCGCTGGCTGCCGAACGCACCGATGCCGCCTTCGCCTCCCTGACAGCCTGTCAGACCGCGACCCTCGATCCCCTGACGTCCGACGAGGTGATCAGCGTCGCCGGGGCGATGGTGTTCGCAGGCTGGCGCCAGACCGTGGCCACTCTCTGGCCGGTGGACGCCGCGGAGACCACCGCGGTCACAGCGCTGCTGTACGGCGCTGGGTCGGCACCCGGCGCCTCCCCCACCGCAGGTCCCGGTACACCGACGGCCCTGCCCACCGAAGCCAACCCGTTCGACCCCGACCAAGCAGCCCGCCGTTTGCATGCGGCCGTACTGTCCCGGCGGTCCCTCACCCGAGCACCCCAGGCCAGGCTCTGGGCCTGGGGTGCCTACCTCCACATCGGCGTCTGACCCAGGAGACCCCTTGAACCATCCCATCCCGCCCGGGGCCGGACTCGGCCAGTTCACGGAGTTCGCCGACCACTCGGCCCCAGCCGAGCCACCCCCGGCGGACACGCTCGGCGTCGACTTCCCCGCTGGCACCTCCTTCGACGAGGGGTGCACCATCCTGGAGGAGGCCGTACAGCAGGACGAACTCACCCACCCGTGGATCCGCCTCACCATGGCCGGCACCACCGGAGCCATTCTGACCAGCCGGGACTTCCTGCGCGACAACTACGGCATGAGCGTGCCCATGACGGGCGGGCAGGCACATCACCTGGCCACTCCGGGCGCTCCGAAAAAACCGACAAAGGTGTCCGCCGTCATATACCGGTGCCCCGTGGCCACTTGCGCGCACGAGCAGGTGACGGCGTACGGCGACCCCCCGCTGTGCCCGGTCCACCAAGGAGAGATGGCCGAGTCCGGGAGGGTTGAGTGAACCCGGCCGACCTCGCATCCTCCGCGCTGTCCATCTTCTCCGCACGCTTCCTCCTGGTCATCCTGCTCCCGGTCACCGCCGGCTCCCTCTACGTGCTGTGCCTGGTGTGGGCCGGAACCCCGGATGGAGGGTTCGTGGCGTCCGCCATCGGTGATACGGCAGGAAAGCTCGGCGCCGGCAGGATCGCCCTACTGCTCCTCGCACTGCTGGTGGTGGGGTTCCTGTTCCAGGCGGCACTGCCCGTCATCCACCGGTTCTGGCAGGTCCTGCCCGTACTGCCCGGCCGTTCCGCGCGCCGCCGCGCACACGTGCGCAGCAAACACCGGCTCGAAGCGACCAGAGACGCCGTCGGCCACGTACTCACCCTTCCGGCGCACGAGCGCGGCGCCGTCCTTCTGGCCGCCCGGCAGGCGGCCAGAAGGCTCGACAACGACTACCCGCCGCACGACGCGCACGTGTTGCCCACCGTGCTGGGCAACAGTCTGGGCGCACTGTGGGCGGGCGTCGGGCGCAGCCACGGGTGGAGCGCCGACGCGGCCTGGCCCCGGTTGTACGCCGTACTGCCCGATTCCACCCGCCTGTTGGTTGACGACGCCCGCAACGCGCTGGACCAGGCTCTCACCCTCACCACGGTGTGGGTCCTCGCTGCTTTCGCGGGTCTGCCCCTCCTGATTCCGGCGGGCTGGTGGGTCCTGCTGACCATGGTGCCGTTGGCGCTGGCGGTGCTTTCACACCGCTGCGCGCTCGCCGCCGTACCCGTCTATCGCACGGCCGTACAGAACGCATTCGACCTTCACCGTCTCGACCTCCTGCGCGCGCTCCACCTACCGCTGCCGAGCGACACCGCCGCCGAACGGCTGCTGGCCACCAGCCTCTGTGACACCTGGCACCGGGGCACCTTCCTGCCCACACCGTACGACCACCCGTGACCGGCGCTCTGGCGCACCCGGGCGGGTGCCGGCGGTGGCCGTGGGCCCGGGTGCGGACCTGACCATCGGGAACATCCTGATGGTTCGGATATAGGCGTGGAACAGCCGACTCGGCGACAGGACTGCCGTCACCCGCGCTTCTGAAGCCGGCTCGGCGACCACGCGAGCAAGAGCGCAGGTCGTGGCGTCCGAGCACGGCGCCGGGCTTGGGATCACCGCCAGCCCATCGACTTCCCGGCACCCCTCCGCGCTGCTCCGACGGATCAATCCCACCAGAACTTAGGCTACCCTCACTCAAACAAGACAGCCTGTCTGTGAAGAGGAGACGGCATGGCCCTGACCGAAACGACGTCCCCAGACCGGGAGAGCGGTGCCCCGCCCCCCGAGGAGGCCCCGCCATCTCGCCCCGTGTCCGATTCCGGCGACCGGGCGCGTACCGTCCTGAAGGATCTGCTCGCGCCGGTCCGCGTCCCGACCTTGATCGGGATGGGATTCCAGGTGATCGGCTCCGCCGCCGCCGTCGTTCCCTTCATCGCCATCGCCGAACTGGCCCGGGCCCTGCTGGCCGCCGGGCCCACCGACGAGGACGCGGTGCGCCGGGCCGTACTGATCGCCCTGCTCGGTCTGACCGTCCGCGGAGTCTTCGGCCTCGCGGCCCTGGTCGTCACCCACTTCGCCGACGTCCGGCTCCAGGCGTCACTGCGGCGCCGGATCGTGGACCGGCTGGGCCGGGTTCCGCTCGGCTGGTTCGACGCCAACTCCTCGGCAGCAGTGCGCAAGGCGGCCCAGAACGACGTGCACGACCTGCACCACCTCGTCGCCCACAGCGCGGTCGAATCCGTGGGGGCGATCACCGTCCCGGTCGCCGGATTCGGCTATCTCCTCTGGCTGGACTGGCGCCTCGCCCTGCTCGCGGTCGTCACCCTGCCCGTCTACCTCGGCGTGTACGCGTACATGATGCGGGACTTCGCCCCGCAGATGGCCGCGATGGACGCGGGCGTGGCGGCGGTCAACCGCAGCATCGTCGAGTTCGTCCAGGGCATCGCCGTGGTCAAGGCCTTCGGCCGTACCGGCCAGGCCCACGCGAGCTACAGGGAGGCCGCCACCCGCTTCGGCCGCAACTACAGCGACTGGGTGCGCCCGATGCTCAAACTGGAGGCCGTGGCCTCGATGGCGATCTCACCACCGGTCGTCCTGCTGGTCACCCTCGGCGGAGGCATCTGGTTCGTCTCCCGCGGTTGGGTGACGCCCGTCGACGCGGTGACCACCTCCCTGGTCGCCATGATCCTGCCCAGCGCGTTGCTCACCCTCGGATTCAGCGCCCAGGCCAAGCGGGAGGCGACCGCCGCCGCGCTGCGGATCGACGCCGTCCTCACCGTCCCCGTCCTGCCCGAGCCGGAGCAGCCCCGGCCCGCCCAGGGCCACGAGGTCGCCCTGGAGACCGTGTCGTTCAGCTACGACGGCACCCGACAGGTCCTGGACGGAGTGAGCCTGCGGCTCGCTCCCGGCACCCTGACCGCGCTCGTCGGTCCCTCCGGTGCCGGAAAATCCACCCTCGCGGCCCTGGTCACCCGCTTCCACGAAGTGACGGGTGGCCGTGTGACCGTGGGCGGGGTGGACGTCCGCGAACTGAGCACCAGCGAGCTCTACCGCACCATCGGCTTCGTCCTCCAGGACGTCCGGCTGGTACGCGGCACGATCCGCGACAACATCCGGCTCGGAAAACCCGGGGCCGACGACGCGGAGGTCCGGGCGGCGGCGGAGGCAGCCCGCGTACACGAGCGCATCCTCGCCCTCCCGGACGGCTACGACACGGTCGTCGGTGAGGGACTGGCCCTCTCGGGCGGGGAAGCACAGCGCGTCTCCATCGCCCGCGCGCTCCTCGCGGACACCCCCGTCCTCGTCCTCGACGAGGCCACCGCCTTCGCCGACCCGTCCTCGGAGGCCGAGATCCAAGACGCCATCGCCCCGCTGATCGCCGGACGGACCGTCCTGGTGATCGCGCACCGGCTCTCCACCATCACGACCGCCGACACCATCGCCGTACTGGACGGTGGACGCCTGGTGGAGCGCGGCACCCACGCCGAACTGCTGGCCGCCGACGGCCGCTACGCCCGGCTGTGGGCGACTCACGAAGGGACCGGCTCATGATCCGCGATCTGGCGGCCGTACTCGGCCCCGACCATCGACCCGCCCTTGTCCGCTACCTGGGGACCCTCGCCCTCACCGGCGTCTCCCAGGGCGCCGCGGTCGCCTTCATCGTTCCCGTGCTGGGCCGGCTCTTGGCGGGGGACACGGGCGGCGCCGCGGAGTGGCTCCCCTGGATGGGCGGGGCGGTGGTCATCTCGCTCCTCGCCCACTACGCCCAGGCCATGCTGGGCTTCCGGCTCGCCCTGGTGATCCTGACCACGCTCCATCACCGACTGGGCGACCACGCGGTGACCCTGCCGCTCGGCTGGTTCGACGGGACGACGGTAGGGCGGCTCAGCCGGATCGGCACGAAGTCCGTCTTCTCCATCGCGGGAAGCTGCGCCCATCTGCTCCAGCCCCTGGTCACCGGTGTCCTCGCCCCGGCGACCGTGGTCGTGGTGATGCTCTGGCACGACTGGCGGCTCGGCCTCGCCGTCCTGGTCTGCTCACCACTGATCCTGCTGACCGCACGGCTTTCCGTACGGCTGATGACACGTTCGGACGAGGAGAACGACCGGGCCGGAGTGGAAGCGGCCAACCGGGTGCTGGAGTTCGCCCGCGACCAGACCGTGCTGCGGGCCTTCGGGCGCACCACCGAGGGCTACCGGCCGCTGGAGGACGCCCTGGAGGCACAGCGGATCGCAGCACGCCGACAGGTCGTGCTCTCCATGCCCGGCATGCTGCTCAGCGGTTTCGCCGTACAGCTCTGCTTCTCCGCCCTGATCGGCGTGGGTGCTCTGCTCGCGCTGCGGGACAGTGTCGACCCGGTCGAACTCGTCGCCCTCCTCGCCCTGGTGGCGCGCTTCACCGGGCCGCTCGCGGAGGTGGGGGAACTCGCCGGCGTACTACGGATGTCCGGGAACGATCTGCGCCGGGTGCGCGAGGTCCTGGACGAACCGCCGCTGCCCGCACCCGAGCACTCCGCCCCGGTCTGCACCCCTGGTGAGATCGAGCTGACCGGGGTGCGCTTCGGGTACGGAGAGGGCCCGGACGTGCTCGACGGTGTCGGCTTCACCGTGCCGCCCCGCACCATGACCGCCCTGGTCGGTGCCTCCGGGTCCGGGAAGACCACCGTGACCCGGTTGATCGCCCGCTTCTCAGACGTCCGCGAGGGCACCGTACGGGTCGGTGGAACGGACGTGCGGGAACAGCGCACCGAGGACCTGATGGCCCAGTTGGCCCTGGTCTTCCAGGACGTGCACCTCTTCGACGACACCCTGATCGGCAACATCCGCGTCGGACGGCCGGACGCGACCGACGACGAGGTCCAGCACGCGGCCCGCCTCGCCGGGGTGGACGAGATCGTCGAGCGGCTCCCGGACGGCTGGTCGGCCCGGGTCGGCGAGGGCGGCAGGGCGCTTTCGGGCGGTGAACGCCAGCGGGTCTCGGTCGCCCGCGCCCTGCTGAAGAACGCCCCCGTGGTCCTGCTGGACGAGGCCACTGCCGCGCTCGACCCGGAGAACGAGGCGGCGGTACAGCGCGCCATGGAAGAACTGAGGGCGAACAGCACTCTCCTCGTCATCGCCCATAGGCTGGGCACCGTGATGACAGCGGACCAGATCGTGGTGCTCCACGAAGGACGGGTTGCCGAGCGCGGCACCCATGCGGAACTCCTCGCCCTCGACGGGCACTACGCACGGTTCTGGTACGAGCGGAGCCGGGCGGCCGGGTGGCGGATCACCGCAGCCCGCTCATGACGAACGCCGCCGATGCCGCCGGCGGGGAGGCTACGAACGAGCCGAGGGCGAGTTCCCCCACCCCCCGGCGATCCGGAACGGGCAATCGGGGCGCCGGCCGGGTGGGTTCACCCGGCCGGCGGCCCGGCCCCTCCCGCTCGCTGACCACCAGGGCCGTCGCCGAGGCCGCGCTCGCCGAGGGCCTGGCGGACTTCAGCATGCCCAGCGTCGCCGCCCGCCTCGGCGTCAGCCACTCCACGCTCTACCGCTACGTACACGACCGCGACGACCTGGTCCGCACCGCGATCGGCCTGGCCGTCGAGCGCTCCCGGTGGCCGGAGAGCGAGCTGCCCTGGCGCGAGCTGCTGCGGGAGTTCGCCGACCGCATCTGGGAGCTGTGCGACGCCCACCCGGGCTTCGCCCAGGCCGTGCTGACCACGCCGGGCACCCCCCCGGCCATCATCGAACGGCTGATCCGGTACGGCCGGAGCCTGGTCGCGGCCGGCCTGACCGACCGCGAGGCCGTCGTCTCGGTGGACTTCGTCGCCGAACTCGTCCTCACCACCTGGGTCGCGATGCGGCATCTCGACCAGCAGACGAGCGGGGGAAACGGCCGGACCGTACGGGAGGAGTACCGCGACAACTGGTCGAAGACGATGCCGTTCGCGGCCGAGTTCAATGCCGACGCCACCTGGCACGGCCGCGGCTGGTTCACCGACAAGCTCGACATCTATCTGGATGGCCTTGCCCTCCGCATCAGCGCACGCTCCACCACCACGGACCGCCCGGACAGCAGTACCGACTGAGACCCCACACCGCCGGGGATGCGTCGACACGGATCAGGATTCAGGGCGCATCGCCCGAGTAGTAGAAGCGGCACGCCACACCCGGGCCCTGCGCACGGGGTTCGCCGCGGCGCGGGTCGTACAGCGCACTACCGCCGGGCCACCGGGAGAGTTCCGTGGTCAGGGCCACACCATCGTCGATCTCCTCGCTCCGCCAGCCGTGGATGTCCAGCAGCAGGCCGTCCAGCGGACCGCCGACCAGTTCGGCGTAGGTCCGGTGCGGAAGCGGGCCGGGGTTGGGGTCGTCGTGCTCAGCGCCGTAGACACGGCCGTTCAGCAGCTGCTCGTCACCGTTCATGACGACCAGCGTTCCAGCCGCCACCGACAATGGGGGGTTTGCCCAGCAGCAGCCTGGCACTCAGGCCGTGGGGAGGTGGTCCGGGAAGGGGACGGCGTACTGCGGTTCGCGGTCCGCGGTGATACGGGCGTGGCGCAGGAGCTCACGGATGATGCCCGCGTTGCCCATGCCCCAGCCGGTGGCCGGCGCTAGCTCACTGGGTGTGTCGCGGTGTTCGACATTAGACCAGCGGTGGCCGTTGGCGTCGGTTGTCGCGCGGGCCGCGAGGTCGGCGACGAGGAGATCGGCGAAGTCACGGCCGTCACCGCGTTCGACCTGTCGGTCGCAGGCGAGGGCGAGGACGCCGGCGGTGCCGCAGCAGCGGCCGTTGTTGTCCCAGAAGCCGGGACGGATCCTTCGTGGGATGCCGGAGTTGACGACCGTGTGCCAGCAGCGGTCCACGAGGGCGGGCCAGGCGGGATCGTCGGGCACGACGCGGGCCAGGAGCCGGAATGCCTGGGCATCGCCGGACGGGCCGTGGCACCAGCCGTAGTTGTGGCGTTCGATCCGCTCGTGCTGTTGCTGTGGATCGGAGTGCCCGACGAGGAAGCCGTCCGGGCCTGCTTCATTGCGGGAGACGACGTCGGCGGCTCCGGCCGCTGCGAGGTCGACGAGGTCGGGACGGTCGGTGGCCCGGCCGACGGCAGCAAGCGCGTAGACGATGCCGAGGGTGCCGTGGGACATGTGGTGCATACGGGGGACCAGGCCGGTCTGGATCTGCCACTGAACGCCGGCCGTGGTGGGCTCGGGAGCATGGATGTAGCGGTCGACGGCCAGTTGGGCGAGGTCGAGATCGCCGCACTCCAGCGCGGCGAGCGCTATGCCGGCGTTGCCGAAGATCACTTCGAACCAGTCGTTCCATGCTGCGCCGTCATAGCGGGAACGCACGATGTCCAGAGCACGGTCGGCGGACGCCCCCACCGCGGTGTCACCGAGCACACGGTGCACACCCCGCAGAGCGACGGCCATACCGGCCACCCCTGTGTAGAGACCACTGTCCTCCCAGTCTTCGAGCGCGCAAGCGACGCTGCGGGCACCGCGCAGAGCCATGTCCGCGTACCGGTCGTCGGCGAAGTGCCGCCATGCATCGAGGAGAGCCGGAAGCACTCCCGAAGTTCCGCTGTACAGCGTTGGTGTGACCTGGTCATCGGAGAGAGTGTTCGGCCAGGCCACACCGTCGTCGATGTCCCGCACAGCCTTCATCAGCCACTCAAGGGCTCCGAAGGCGAGCGACTCCGCGTCATCAGGTGCACCCGTGGTCATCGGGCCAGCGTTCCACAGTGTTGTGCCGCCCCACCACCCACATCAAGAAGGTTGGAGTCGGCCCGGGTGGCGGCCAGTTGCGGACCGCTGGCGAGTACGACAGGGCGAACACCGGGCGGTAGGACCCGGCTGCATCCATCGGCGGACACCCCCTGTCAGCTGCGCTCAAGGCATGCAGGGCAGCTGAGGCGGAGCCCGTGGGGCTTCAGGAGCGGTGTCGGGGGCTTGCCTCCTTGCTGCGTCGGGCGGGCGCCGCGATGGACAAGCGGGCCGGCCGCGCCCCGCACAGCGGGGAAGCTCGCGGCTACCCGCAGAACTCCGCCTCGATCACCGCCCCGGTGTCCCCCGCCCAGTCCCCGTTGAAGTTGAGCGCCAGCGAGTGACTCGCGTCCCGGGTGACGAACGCCTCGGACTGGGAGCCGTGGATGCCTCCGCCGTGGCCCCAGACCTCCTTGCCGCAGCTGAGCCGGGTGGACTGGATACCGAGGCCGTAGCGGTGCTGCGGCAGTTGGGGGTCGACCGGCAGGGTGGTGGTCAGGGCCTTCTGCTGCTCGGACGGGAGCAGTCCGCCCTTCAGCAGGGCACGGAAGAACTTCTGGAGGTCCTTGGAGTCGGAGATCATGCCGCCTGCCGCCCCGGCCAGCGAGGGGTTCAGCTCGGTCACATCGCGGATCTTGGCGGCCGGGTCCTGGGAGAGCGGGGAGTACGCGCGGCTCGCGGGGTTCGGCATCTTGGGGTCGGTCCTGGGGACGGAGGTGGCGCGGAGTTGGAGCGGTCGCAGGATCCGGCGTTCGATCTCGGCTTCGTAGCCTCGGCCGGTCACCTTCTCGATGACCATTCCGGCGAGGGTGTAGTTGGTGTTGGAGTACCACCAGTCGGTTCCGGGGGCGAAGTAGGGCTCGTGCCGCATCGAGAGGGCGACCAGTTCCTCGGGGGTCCAGGTGTCGTAGCGGTGTTGGAGGAAGCCCTCGCCGAAGATCTTCGCCTGGTAGCCGGGGTCGGAGGTGTAGCTGTAGATGCCGCTGGTGTGGTTGAGGAGTTGGCGGATGGTGATGCGTCGGCCGTCGTGGCCGTTGCCCCGGACGGTGTCGGGGAGCCATCGCTCCACGGTGTCGTCGAGGTCGAGCCGGCCTTCGGCCTCCAGTTGGAGCAGAACGGTGGCGACAAAGGTCTTGGTGATGGAGCCGATCCGGTAGCGGTCCTGCGCCTTTCGCTTCTTCCCCGTGGCCAGTTCACCGAGGCCCGCGGTGCCGCTCCAGCTTCCGGCGCGGTCCCGGGCCTGGGCGACGGCGCCGGGGATGCCGTCCCGTACCGCCTGTTCGAGCGCACGTTGGGTGGCGCCGTGCCGGTCGCCGCCCCCTCCTGCCGCGGTGGGGTGCGCGACGACGGGTGACACCAGTGCGGCGGTGGCGAGTGCCGCCACCACCGCGACCAGTGCGGTGCGGACCGTACCTGCTGACATCTTCGGCTCCCTCGGTCGACTGCGTCGCCAAGAAGGACTCCAAGACCGGGGTACCGCGTTGCTCGACACGCAGAGTTGATCCGCTACCAGCCACTCCACATCGGGCTCGGCATCCGCTTGTCGAATGAGCGGCGGCGGCGCGACGGGGGCGGCGTCGGGTGGGTCATCCAGTTACTGCGGACACCGCCGGCAGAATCGGTAGGCATCGCGTGTTGCACGGCGGCGAGCCATCCGGCCACTAGGAAGCGCGGTAGCCCTGGGCGGGATTACGCAGGGCGCCGCAGATGCCGTCCAGCGCCTGCCCGAATACTGGTGCCCAGCCGAGGGCTCGCAGTCGGCTCGCGTCGAGCGCCGCGTCCATCGCCAGGAATCCGGCCAGCGGGCCGTGGGTCTCCAGCGCCTCGGACAGGCTCCACGACTTCACGGGTACCCGGGCGGCATCACCGATCGCGGCCGCCAGTGACGCCATGTCGACCGGGACCGGCTCGGCGATGTGGAACACCCCGTGGGCGGGGGTTTCGAGGAGCACGGCGTAGCCGGTCGCGAGGTCGTTCACCTGGACGGTGGACCAGCGGTTGTCGCCCGGGGTGGTGTAGCGCGCCACACCGTCGGCGGTGGCCTGGTGGACCAGTCGGGCGACCGGTCCGCCGCCGTCGCCGTACACCATCGGAGGGCGGACGACGACGCCACGCACCCTCGGGGCTTCCAGCACCCGAGCCTCGGCCGAGGCCAGCCAGGCGAGCGGGCCGGTGGGCTCGGCAGTGTCGTCCTCGGTGACCGGGGTCCGCGACGAGCGGGCGCGCGGCGCACCGGTCGTGGTGATGAAGACGCCGTCCTTCATCGCACCGAGCATGGCGGTCACCGCCGCCGCATCGACGGCGGGCCGGTCCGCCGTGTCGACGGCGGCGGTGTGGACCACCGCGTCACCGTCGGCCGCCCGGTCCGCCAGTACGGCGAGGTCGGTGAGACTGCCCCGGACCGGCTCACCGCCGTTCGCCCGTACCCTGGCTTCAGCCGCGTCGCTCCTCGCCAGTCCGCGCACCCGGTGTCCGCGGGCGACGAGAGTACGGGTCAGCGCCGAGCCGATGTATCCGCTCGCGCCGGTCATAAAGATGTCCACGGCGGTCTCCCTGTTCGTTGGGGGTTGTCAAGAGTTCCCGGCATGCTCCGGAGCCGGTCGGGCTTCGAGGTCTCCCGACCTCGGGCTGCTCGGGGGTTGATTTGATCGTAGGAAGCGGCAGGAGGGGCGGACATGCGCCGAAGTCCAGGGGTTATACGCGATCGTTCACGGCCGGATGCCCTCGCTACGCTGCTCAGCCGGATACGGGTCGGCACCGGCCGATTCGGGCGCATCGAGCTCGGCGCGCCGTGGGGGGTGCGGATGGGACCCCGGGACACCGTGACACTCCATCATCCGCTCGACGGCGAGATGTGGCTGGAGGCCGACGGACCGATGGTCCGGATCGGGCCCGGGGACCTGGTGATCCTGCCGCACGGTGTCCCGCACTCGCTCAAGTGGCGCCCGGACGCTCGGGTCATGGCGGAGGAGCACTGGCAAAGTCCGCCGTCGGAAGACGGGTTGTCGGTGCGGCGCCGCTTCGGGGGCGACGGGGCGCGCACGGTGGTGCTGTGTGCCGAACTCACACTGACCGGTGCGGCCCGCGGTCTTCTGATGCGGGCCCTGCCGCCGGTGATCCATTTCCAGCCGGACGCGGGCGGCGACCCCGTGCCGGGGCTGCGCCGGATTCTCGACGGTCTTCGCGAGGAGGTCCGCGACGGGCGGTCCGCCTCGCCTCTGCTCGCGGCACGGTTGGTCGAGGTGTTGCTGCTCCAGGGGATCAGGGCCGAGCTGGAGCGGCCAGCCGCGGCCGGTACATGGCGGGCCGCGCTCGGCGATGATCGCGTGGGCCGGGCGCTCGACGCGTTGTACGGGGCGCCCGGGCATCCGTGGAGTGTTGCGGAACTGGCCCGGGTGGCGGGTATGAGCCGGGCGGCGTTCGCGCCGCTGTTCCGGGAACTGGTGGGCGAGAGCCCGATCGCCCATCTCACCGGGTGGCGCATGGCACTCGCGAAGACGGCGCTGTCCGAGCAGCCCGATCTTCCCATCGGCAGGATCGCCGCATCAGTCGGGTACGGCAGCGAATTTGCGTTCAGCGCGGCATTCCGGCGGGTGGTGGGGATGCCACCCGGCCGATACCGCGCCACCGTGGAGGCCACGGGCACCCCCTGAAATCCCTTGCGATGAGCGGGAAGGGGGATCGTGTCGGCGCAAGCGGACAGGTCCCATTTCGCGGTAGGCGGCGGTTTCCCGGCCCGCTGTTTGCCGACGGCCTGTGGCGGCGCGGGGCCGGTTACGGGCCCACTGCTTGTCTCCCCCTCGGTAGAGGAGTTCGGTACCCCGCTTGCCGACCGAGTCCACCGGCCTGAGCCGAGGCGGAGCCGAGTACGCCGTCTCATGGGGAATTGACCGTCTCATGACCGCCGCCCCCGTCGCAGGGGGCGGAGCGTTCAATCTCAGCCGCTGGACTTCACCGCGTCCGGCCTGGCGCGGGGCAGTCCGCGCCGGCCGAGCACACGCAGACGGGCGATGACGACCGCAAAGGCCCGGGGCATCCACCGAACACGTCCCGGGCTCGCCCGCGGGGTGCGATGCGCGCACTGCTTGGGCTGATTGCTAGGGGCAGGTGGCCAGGAGGATGGAGATGACGGTGCAGGTGGCGCTGTCGGTGTCGTTGGCTGCGTTCGGGTCCGTCGGGGAGGATGCGGTGCGCGTCCCGGTGACGGTGATGTCGCCCAGGGAGAGCAGGTGCAGGGGTACGCGGAAGGACTTCGCGGCGCTGGCTCCGCTGGCGATGGCGCCGTAGGTGCAGGTCACGGTTCCCGTGCTGGTGGTGCAGCCGGCCGGCAGGCTGCTGGCGCCCGTTCCGGGTGGCAGGGCGGCGGTGACGGTGGCGGAGGTGACCGCGCCGGGGCCGGTGTTGTTCGCGGTGAGGGTGTAGGTGAGGTAGGGGACCAGGATGGCCAGGCGCGGCTGTGCGGTCACGGCGACGGCGAGGTCAGCGGAGGGCGGCGGCCCGTTCGCAGTGGGCTCGCCGCCGCTGTCGCCGAAGAGCTGGTAGCGCAGGACGAAGGAACCGGCCGGGGTCCCGGGGTTGACTCTGAGGGTGAGGGTTCCGCTGAACGCGCCACCCGCAGCCAGGTTGCCCACCGGCACTCCCTGGCCGACGCCGAAGACGCTGGTGCAGGGGGCTGTGTTCCCCGTGCACGAGTCGATGGTCGTGAACGACGGGAGCGGGCCGAGGGTGTCGGAGCTGCCGTAGAAGATCTCACGGGCGTTGGTGCGGGCGAAGTCGGCGGTGCCGTTGAAGCCGATCGTGAAGGTGTCACCGGCGGCAACGGTGGAGGAAACGGTGACGTGGGAAACGGCGTGCGCGGCTTGGGGAACGGCCAGTCCCACCCCGGCGGCCAAGGCCAGTACCGCCAGCCCTGACAGCACGCGGCGGCGCATGCGGCGCAGCGGGCCCGATCCGGCGGCCGGTGCGGATCCAGGGGTGCGGGTCCGGGCCCCGCGATGCCATCTCGCAGGTACGGGTAACAGGGTGGTGTTCGAGGACATGTTGGTTCCCCCTCACTCGGTTACGCACCACCACAGGCGGAACCCGGCGGACCCCGACAGCCGACGGTGGCATAGTCGCGCCAGCGCAAGCACGGCATGCCTGCAGGATTCACCGCGCTCCCGGAGCACTACCGCGCATCGCTCACCACCACGGCAGGAGTCCGGCACTCGGCAGCCCCTCCAGACTGACAGCGGATCGACAGCCCTCGAACAGAAAATTCGCAACTGATCCGATGAGGCCACTAAACGACCATATGGCATCTATGTCTGGCAGAATCCGCCCGGCCTTGACGTCCGTGGTGTCGGCGAACACGAACGCGAGCGGGGGTGTGCCGATCAGGCGGGTCGTCACGGCGGGAGGGCTCCCGCGGTCCCGGGAGCGGGTTCCGGACGTTCTTGCGGAGTTTGGGGGAAGTACACGGCTTCGTGCGGACAGAAAACCGGAGCGCGCATCGCGGAGTTCCGGGCCCCGGTGGGTACATGGCGCGCGTCCGGGCGGTCGGCCGTTCGGGCCGGTGGAACCAAGTCCGGAGGTGGTGCGCAGGCGTGCCCGACAGCGGTGGGATCCGGGGAACGCCCAAGTCCCCGGGAAGGCCGGGCTCCCCCGCCGCAGGGGAGGTATGCGCCATTCCGCCTCTGTCCGACGGCAAGGGGCTTTCTGTTCGATTTTCGGTGAACGTGAGGTGTGGTCTGCTGTGCCCGGCTCGGCATAACCGTTTCTTTACCCGTTGGCCGGCGGGCGGTCGATTCCCCCGCGCCGGTGACAACTGCCCTTCCCCGCCCGGCGTTCGTCTCACCCGACAGCCCGCCCAACCCCCGCTCCTGGTGGTGCGGGGGCGGTGTTCGAGAACGGATGGTCCATGGCTGACCGCAGTTCTGTGGAGATCTCCGGCAACTACGCCGGCTTCCGTGTCGTGATCATCCGCAGTGAACGGCGGCTGGCCGACTGTTGGGTGACCGGTCGCCGGCCGTGCAACGGGGAACGCGAGGACGGGCGGCCGGGCGAGGCTTGCAAGCCGCAGCGGTGCGCGGTACCGCCGCTCTCAGGCACGACAGTTGCTCTTGTTCACGGGTACGGCGTTCCGCCGGGCCTGACGGGCGGGGGCCGACCGTCCGGATGTCGGGCGCTCTCCCGTCCCTCGCCGGAGCATTCCGTACGCGCTCACGGGTGGCGTCCGTGCGACGTCGCCACGACTGGACACGACCACTGACCGGCAGAAAGTCCCAGGCGGCGGACGCGGTGTCCGCGTCCGGGGTGCTGCACACCGACAGGGCGCTGCGGGCCCTGTGGCGCTCCCAGTTCCGGGCGCGGACGAACCCGTCCCCCGGGTTTCGCATCCTCTGAAAGGAGTACGGGTCATGGCATTCATGCGGTACAAGACGACGGGCTACAACTGGGTACAGGCGTACCCGGCGGGCGGCGAGTGGCGACTGCTGTTCGCGCGCGGCTCGGACGGTGTTCTGCTCGGTGAGCAGCGCCTGGTCGCTCATGACCGGCTCAACGTCATCGTGCCGAAGCTGAACAGTCTCACCGCGCTGTACGCGAGCGACTGCGCGCTGATGCTGTCCCGCCCCGGCGAGACGCTGCAGAGTCTGTTCTTCTGGGGCGACACCTGCACCAGGTACGACTGGGAGCAGGGGCGGGCCCTGAGCGAGGGGCCGTGGACCGGGCTGGCGAACTGGGGCACCGCGCTCCCGGCTGGCTACCGCTCGCAGATCGACGCCCTGTTCCCGGCGCCGGACGCGGCGGGCGGCATACGTCAGACGTACTTCTTCAAGGGGGCGCGGGTCCTCACCCTCAACTGGTCCACCGGCGTGGTGCGGGAGGCTCTGATCACCGAGGGTCCGGATGCGTCGGGCTGCGCGGGCTGGGCACAGTTACCCGAGGATTTCCGGTCCGGCCTGGAGCATGTGGTGGCGTACAAGCCCGCGTCCGACGGGACCCGGCAGAGCCTGCTGATCAAGGGCACTCAGGGTGTTCTGCTGAACTGGAAGACCGGAATCCTGGCCTCCGGCGGTCTGGACCGGCTCGGTGTGCCGGGCCTGGCCGCGCTCCCCGAGTCCCACCGCACGCCCTACCGTCCGGCGACCGGCCGGTGGACCGGCACCAGCGGCTATCAGCGGATCGAAGTGCGTGTCGATCTGGAGGGCGAGCGGGCGCTGGGCATGGTCAGCGGTGACCTGTTCACCGGCGACACCTGGACCGACTCATTCCGCAGCACCTCCGAGTTGTTCGTCTCGGCGAGCGCCAGCAGCTTCACCCTCACCCAGTCCAACCTGTCCTGGGCGAACAACTCCCCTCGAACATTCCTCTATCTCACCATCCCGAGGTTCGCTGTGAACGGCGGCACGGGCAACGGAGTCGTCATTCTGGAAGCGCCAGGCGGCGGTCAAACACTGAACACGGCCGTCTACTACGCGGGCTCGGCGCTGCGGTCGGTGGAACTGGAGACCGACGCCCTGGCGGGCACCGCCGCCTTCCAGAGCTACGACACCTCCCGGGGCACCGTGGCGCGCGGCTATCGCAACCGGGTGCTGACCGTGTCCTCCGCCTTCGCCGAGGCCGGTGTCGAGCTGAGGAACGCGGGCCAGGTCAACACGGTGGCCAACACCTCCGGTGCCGATCTCCAGTGGTCCATCGCCGAGTTGCACGCCGCCATGACCGCCAACTTCAGCCTGCACCGGGACACGGATCAGTGGAAGATCTGGACCTTCGTCGCCAGCCGCAGCTCCGACGCCTACGACGCGGCCGGGCTCATGTTCGACGCCACGGGCAGCCACCGTCAGGGCATGGCCATCTTCCATGACAACCTGCGGGACAGCGGCTCGATCGGTGACGCCTTCGAGCTGTTCACCTACGTCCACGAGCTGGGGCATGTGTTCAATCTGCTTCACTCCTTCCAGAAACACCTGAGCACACCACCGGCACCGCTGGGCCCGAACAACGGCTTCGGCGACCTCTCCTGGATGAACTACCCGGGCAATTACGCCAACAGCGACCGCGCGGGCGCCCGGCACTTCTGGCAGGACTTCCCCTACGCCTTCACCGACGACGAACTGCGCCATCTGCGTCACGCCTTCCATCGCCACATCGTTCCCGGCGGCAGCGACTTCGGCGGCAACTCCGCGCTCATCAACCCCGCCCCATCCCCGCAGGGGCTGGTCCTGCCCGGTGCCGCCGAGGACCCCGGTCTCGCCCTCTCGCTCGGCGGAAAGCAGTTCTTCGGGTACGGCGAACCCGTCATGGCCGAACTGAAGCTCTCGCGCACCGGGATACGTGGGGATGTGTCCGTGGCCGCGGCGATCGGCCCGAGGGGTGAGCGCACCACGATCGTGATCACCGACCCCTACGGCCGCACCCGGGCCTTCCGTCCCATCGCCCGCGCCTGCACGGGACACGGCCCCCAGGAGCGGACCGTCACCCTCACCGAAGCCAACCCCGCCGTCTACGAGACCGCCTATCTCGGCTACGGCAGTGACGGCCTCTACTTCGCTGAACCCGGCACCTACAAGGTCACCGCCGTCCACACCGGCCTCGACGGCGCCCGCACCGTCTCCCCCACCCGCACCCTCCGGATCCGCACCCCGCTCGACCGCGCGGACCAGGAGGTCGGCGAACTCCTCACCGGCGACGACCAGGGCATCCTCCTCGCCTTCCTCGGCTCCGACGCACCCCACCTCACCACCGGCAACGACGCCCTCCAGGAAGTGATCGAGCGCCACGGCGACCACCCGCTCACCGCCTACGCCCGCCTGGCCCGGGGCGCGAACGCCGGCCGCCACTTCCAGACCATCGGCGACGGCCGTCTCCAGGTCCGCCAGCCGGACATCACCGAGTCCGTCACCCAGCTCACCGAAGCCATCAACACCTCCAGCACCGACCAGGACACCGGCCTCGACAACCTCACCCTCAACGCAGCCTTCCGCCGCCTCGCCACCATCCACGCCAAAGCCGGCGACCTCGAACGCGCCGAGAACACCCTCGCCAACCTCACCGCCCACTTCCACGACCAAGGCGTACCCGCCCACGTACAACAGCACATCCAGGAACAGGCCGACACCACCCGCGCCCAGATCCACGAAACCGCCGGGGAACAGCCCGAATCCTGAGCAACCTGTTCCCCGGCACCGTGATACGACGGCCCCCGGTTGACTGGAAAAGAGGTCCGGATCTCCGCCTCCGGGCCGGGCTGTCCGTCCGGCCCGGAGGCGGAAGGTCTCCCCCGGCCGACGGGCCCGACCGGACGCGACGGTCGGGTCCGCCGTGCTCACCGCGGCTCCGGCAGCGCGCCCAGGGGGCACCGCTCCTCGCCGTGGCCGACGGCCAGCCGACCGAAACACACCCGGGACACCCGACCACCCTGTGGTACACACCGAAACCGGGAGTGGTGCGCACCGATGCACACGGTGCAGTCCACCGCACCGTGCTCGGCCACGAGCGAGCCGGCTCGACAGTCCTTGTCTAGGTGAGGCCAAGGAGCGCGATGACACCGAACATAAGGGCAAATGAACCGAGGCACCACAACACCCACTGCTGCGGAGTGCACCAATCACGGGCGATCAACACCGTGAGGAAGACCCCGAGCGCAGGGCCCATCATGGCCAGGATCGCGACTTCGCCGCCGGCTATACCGTTCTGAGCAAGCATGATCCCCCGCAGGTCCACACACGTCGAACTGCCCACTGGGCGGGGCCACTTATTGACGATAGCGGGCCTTCGCCCGTACCGGTGGCCTGGACACCTGATGCGCGAACCGGCAAGCCCGGGACTTCAGCAGCCCGGTCCGGGGGCACTGCCCTGGCACGGAACCCCGCTCTCTCGAAGCCTGCGACGTGAGTGGTCCGCAACACTGGCCACCGTCGTCAGTGAACAGATCCCCTGGTGTGGCCCCGCCCGAACCCGCGCCCTATCCCCTCAGTGGCCCCTCGTGCCGGCGGCGGCGATTAGCATGGGCCGCCGCGGGGGCGTCAAGTCCCCTGCAAAAAAGGCCACTTGAAAGCACGGGATCGGTGGAAGCGTCTTCGCGCTCGCCCCACCCGGATCTGAACAACCAGAGAAATCGGTAGAGATGAAGTCAAGAATCCCCGTCATCGGCGCCATCGCGGCGGCAGTCACGTTGCTGGCAACCGCCAACCCCGCAGTAGCCGTCGGGCGGCCTCTGGAGGGCACCGGCTGGAAGCTTCTCCCGCAGCACCGGGTCACCAGCATCGAGCCCGGCACTGTCTTTACCGTCACGTTCACGTCAACGGCGCTCAAGACCAAGTACACGCCTTACCTCACTCGGTCCATCACGCAGCTCAAGGCCGAAGGCGTGAACATATCCATCGGTGGCGTCACCAACGTCGACCCCGCAGTGTGCCCTCCCACGAAGGGGACGATCCAGTTCGCCGAGGTCTACCGGCCTCTGAACGGGCAGCCTGGCATGTCCCGCGCCCTGCCCTGCTGGACCGGCGACGACGCGGCATGGGGCGGACACGTCCAGATCAACTCCGAGTACTGGACCGGATGGAATCTGCCTACGTACATGCTGAACAACGTCTTCCCCCACGAGATGCTGCACGTCATCGGCCTGGACCATCCCAACAAGGATCTCAACGGCGACGGCACCGTGGCGCCGGGCGAGTGTGTGGCGACGTCGGACGGCAACAAGCCCGTCATGTGCAGCCCGAACGGCGGTTACACCACAACCACCAACCAGGGCAAATTGGTCGGCTTCGATGCCGCGGGCGTGAGGCAGCTCCTCGCGAACGGCACGATTGCATCCACCTCCGCAAAGCGTGAGAGCGGCCATACGCATGGGAAGATGGGTTCGCCGATCGGCTGAGTCGACAATCGACTGAACAGGGTGTCGCCACTCTCGTACCCCGGTGGCGGCCCCCTGCTCCCCCTCCTGAACAGGGGCGCACCCGGCGTCACTGCCACGAACGAGGTCATGCCCGAGGTCCGCTCTGCGTCCACCGCAACACCCGCCAGAGCAAGGCCACGCTGTACTACTTCCTCCGCTCGAAGCCGGCTCGCTGCATCTCCTGGAGTGCTGCGGCGGCCTCGAACAGCGAACCCTGCCGCGTCGCTTCCACCTGAACGCGGTCCGCGCACCTGAAACTGGCCGAGCGGTACGGCCGATGCCGGCGACAACCGTACGGTCGGGAAGCTGAAGCACGCCTATGGAGCCCACCAGTTCCAACAGCAGACCCGACGGCTATCGGCGCAATCCTCACGCTCGCCCATACCGCAAATGACCTAGGCCACTTCACGGCCGTGGTGCTTGTTCAGCTCGACGCTCGAACTGAGCACCACCTCACCTTCGGCCGGCCGACACCCGGCACGCGTCGTCGGGGTGAGACCACCGGCTGCTCCCGCGTCCAAACGCATCCTTCGCGGATGTCGCGGTGGCCATGGACGCGGACGGGGGGCCGTAGCGCTCGTAGTAGTCCTGGAGCAGTCCGGACTCCTCCAGCACGGTATCCGCCCAGGCCGGGTCCAGACCGGCCGGAGCGGGGTCGGTGGCGACCGCGCACGCGCCGGTGAGCATCCCGGCGTAGACGAGGTCGGAGTGGAGGTTGCTGATGCTGTCCGTCTCGTGGAAGTTGACGGGACGACCCCCGGCCAGGACGGTGACGTCAACGCCTTGCGGGAGGGTGTGTGTGCGAGAGGGAAGGGCGAGCGCCGGGGGCGCAGTCGAGTCCCTGACGGCGAGCGCTTCGAGGGCGGGAAGGTCGAACTCGATGTCACGGCTGCTGGCGCTCACCAGACGTGTGTGGCGTCGGAGCGCCTCGAACTCCCGCCTCGACATGCTGGTGCGGCCAGTGACACCGAAAACGATCAGGGGCTCATGCTCGCTCAGGAGGGCGCACAGGTCGCGTGCGGTGACGTACCCGTTCTCGTGGGCGTCGACGAGGCGGAGGATGTCGGAGTCGTGGACCGCGACCCGCATACGGCGCCGGGTCAGCAGGGCCGCGATCTGGGCTCCGACGTTGCCGTAGCCGATCACCAGCGCGGGCTGCCCCTCGGTCTTCACCTCGGGCAGCAATTCCAGGGCCCTGGTCACCGCCTTCTCGGCGATCCAGTACGACTCGATGCGGCCCTTGAGCCGGGACTGGGCCACTGAGAAGACAGGGAAGGGGAGTTCGGTCTCCCGGCCCTGAAGCCGGTGGATTCCGGACATCGTCTGCTCCACGACACCTGCCCAGTCGCCCGCCCCGGCGGGCCCGGGGGTCCGGGCTCCGTCCAGTAGTGCCGGCGCGACGTATCCCCCATCGTCCAGGGCAAGACACATCAAGCCCCCACTTCGCGCTCGGGCCGTGTGATCCGCGACCGCACCGGCGTCGGTGCAGTCCGCAACGTGCACTCCCTGTTCCAGAAGGTGTCCGTGGACACGGTGACGCCACCGGTAGGCATAGTCCTTGCGCAGGATCGTCATCGAGTCCAGCGGAGCACCCAACTCGGCCAGACACCGCACCAGGCCGACCAGGTCGGTCAGGAAGTGACCGGTCACCAACACAGCGAATCCCGCCAGCGGCTTGCGATGACGCAGCCGCTCGACGGTGGCACCCATCAGCGGTAGCTCATGCGCCAACCGCTCCACCTCGGCGGGGGAAAGGGCCTGGCGGTGCCACATCTCGGCCCACTCCTCCAAAGACGCCGCGGACGGTGGCTCGCCCTCCCCGGACAGACGCAGGTGCAGACGCAGCAGGGACGTCTGGCCGGTGTCGCGGCGCATCTCGGTGGAGACGAACATCCCCGCGCGCAGCCCCGCCCCAAGGTCGGCGGTGAGTTCGCCGCCGGCATCGGCGAGCACGGTGTCGGAGCCGACGGCGTCGCACAGCCGCTGAGCCGCTTGGCGCAGGAGATGCGGGCCGTCCGCGGGCACGGCGACCACGTCGACCGCCGTCGCGGCGAAGATGACCAGGCCATTCACGGAGCACGGAAAGGGGTGGCCTGGACGTCGGGTGATCATGGTGCTGAATTCTCGATCCGTTCGGCATATGAATGATGGCCCGTTATACCCGGCACGCGGACAGTCGCGCAAAAACGGGACACCGATAAGATTATGCGACGATAAACTTTCACGTGCCCGTGTTCCGTCTCGGCCTTGACTCGACCGGCTGGCCCCCTTGACGAGATGCCATGGGCCTAGCCCGCCGCGGCGATTGGGCAGAAATAGAATCCGAACACCCGGCGAATGTGCGGGAATCTCCTTTCCTTGAGAAAATCGGCGACGGTGACGCGCCGACCATCCGGATTTCGGCGAAATTCGTAGCGAACCGGAGATCGCGTTTCCGGCGTTCGCCGTCGGCGATCAGACACACGACCACAGGAGGACACCGTGCTCACGGCACACCACTGGATCGACACCCTCCGCCTGGAACCCCATGTGGAGGGCGGGTACTTCCGCCGGATCTTCCAGGCGGACCACCGCCCCCGCATCCCCGCACCCAGCGGTGACCGCTACACCATGACCTCCATCCACTACCTCCTCACCCACTGGTCGCCGATCGGGAACTGGCACCTGAACCGGTCCGACATCATCCACTTCCACCATCACGGCGAACCCCTCACCTACCACCTCCTCCACCCCGACGGCAGTCACAGCGCCACCGTCCTCGGCCAGGACCCCCGACAGGGCCACACCCTCGCCCTCGCCGTGCCCGGGGGTGTCTGGAAAGCCGCTCATCTCACCACTGGGGACCATGCCCTCATCAGCGAGGCGGTAGCACCCGGATTCGACTACGCCGACTTGACCCTCGGCCACTCCGAGGAACTAGCGACCCTCTTCCCCACCCACGCCGAACTCGTCCACCGCTACAGCCGCCCGGCCTGATCACCCCCGACCGGCCGCCTCCCGCCGGCCCCATGTCTCCCCGCGTGCAGCAGGAGCCGGACCCGCCGCGGGAGCCGCCGGTGGGCTCGGTGACGACATCGACCGTGCTCATGGTCTCGGCGAAGCCCACGGTCCGCCTGGCGATCCGGACAACAACCGCTCCCTCACCCGACCGTCACACGGTGCCGTCGGGTAGTGGACTGGGCCGAAGCCGACGGCGTAGAGATCGTTTACACACAGCCCCTCCGCCCGCCTTCGTTGCCGACGGCAAGCAAGCAGGGCCGTTCCCGTTGTGCCGACGTCACCACATGATGCCGGGCTATCCCCCCGTTTACCCTGATCAGGGAGGGACACGGGCGCAAGGCCCGGTCCACGCGCAAGACGTGGCATCTCGCTTCGACACAAGCGGAAATGGGGGCGAAGGACTTGGGCGGAACCTCGAACGCGGGTCCCTCCAGCGTGTACCAGCGGAACGCGGCACCGAGCACCCTGAGGCCCCGCACGGCCATGCTGATGTCGCTGGTGCTCGCGCTGCTGCTGGGCGCGCTGTCAGCGCTGGTGATGTTTCCTGCGGCCCACCATCTCCGTTCCTTCCAGGACGGCGAACGGGTCTCCGCAACGCTGCACAGGGACGGCTCATGCATGGTCGGCCGCTGCCAGGTCACCTTCGAGGTCGATGGACAGACCGTGGTAGCGGCTCTGCCTGTGGGAAGCGGCGGTGGCAAGAGATCTGTCGGCGACCGGATGATCGTCCGGTACCAGGCCGACGACCCGCATGCAGCCGTCCGTGAGGACGATGTGGGGGGCGGCGGGGCCACCGTGCTGGCGGTGATGTCGGGTGGGGCAGCCCTGTTCTTCCTGGCGATTTCAGTCGTAGGAATGGTCTACGTACGGCGGCAACGGCACCAGGGTCCTTGACATCACCGGCTGACATCAACCTGATGGCCTTGGTGGAACTCGTGCCGGTCAGCGCTTCGCCCGTCCCGGATCGCGAGGATGGCGAACCCGAGGAGAACCGGCTCGACGAAGTCGCTCCATGAGGAACTGTCGTTGGTCATCCAGGAATCCGTCCGCGAAGAGCGAGCGGGGGGAGAAGCCGGCACCGAGGCGGCCGCGCTGATCGTCCCGAGCCTGCAGTTCGGGCGCCGGCTGCTCACACCCCGTCGTGCAACCCATGCGGACAGGGGCGGGCGCCATCGACACCGTTGGGTGCAGCGACCCGTCCCCGCGTACCCGACTCGGTGATTGTGCGCTTGGGGCCGTTCCGCGGATCCCGGTAGGTAGCCTCGTGCGCCCGGTCAAGGTGCGGCACATCATCGGGGTGGAGCGGTTCCGGGCGGCCCCGCCCCCGTGCCCTGAACCGAACGGCACATCGTGCGCCCCAAAGGATCACTCGTCCGGCCGTACCAAGTCGGAATACTCGACGGTCGAGCAGCGGTTGGGCCCGACATGGCAGACACTCCCTTTGATCCGCACGCGCTGCTCGCGGACAGCAGACTCGGCGTACTCGCGACGATCAAGTCCGACGGCCGCCCCCAGCTTTCCCCCGTCATGCCCTCCTACGACCGGAACGCCGGGGTAATTCGGATCTCGACGACCGCGGGCACCGCCAAGGCCGCGAACCTGCGCAGGGACCCGCGCGCAGCCCTGGAGGTGACCAGTCGGGACGGCAGGTCATGGGCCACCGCGGAAGGTACGGTCGTGCTGGTCGGCCCCGGCACCGATCCGGACGGCCCCGAGGTCCAGGCACTCGTGGACTACTACCGGTCCGCGGCGGGCGAACACCCGGACTGGGATGAGTACCGGTCCGTCATGGTGTCCGAACGGCGCGTGCTGGTGACTTTGACCGTCGAGAAGGTGTACGGCGCCGACCTGCACTGACGTGCTGCCGCGCCGTACTTCGGCCGGCCTTTGGACAGGTGGCCACCGGTCGTCGGCGGGCGGGTCCGCAAGGACGCCTCGCAGGAGACCGGTGGCCCGGGCAGACCTCGATGGGTGCCCGTCGGAATCGCGCAGATGGCAGCGCAGTTCGACCTTGCGGTTGATCTCGGCCAGTAGACAGCCGTGCCCTCCCGGGCTCGGCGGCCGAGTTGGGGGCGGCGCAAAAGCAGAACCCGAACCATCCACGACCGGCCGGCCCCTCCGCACCGCCGCGAACTCATCGATCGGCCGGCCGTCAGCGGCGCGGAATGCCGGCGATCATCCCGCCGTCTACCACGAATTCAGCACCGGTCGTGAACGACGAGGCGTCACTCGCCAGGAACACGATCGTGTCCGCGATTTCCGAAGCCCTGCCGGGCCGTCCCAGCGGGATGTCGAGGTGCTCGGGATCGATTCTCGCCGTCATCCGGGTACGCACATAACCCGGATGCACGGAGTTGACCCGAATCCCAAAAGGCCCGAGCTCGACCGCCAGCGACTGTGACATGCCTCGAACACCGAACTTGGCCGCCGTGTACGCGTGTGTGGCCGGGCTGCCCCGAAGGCCGTCGACCGAGGACATATTGATGATCGAGCCTCCGCCCTGCTCCTTCATCCTCGGGACGACCGCTCTGCACCCGAAGAACACCCCTGTGAGATTCACGGCGATCACCGCGTTCCACTTGGCGGTGGTGAATTTCTCGATGGGCGCCGCGTTCGCGATGCCCGCGTTGTTCACCAGCACGTCCAGGGCCCCGAACGCGTCCACCGCCTTCCGGATCGCGCCCGCCCAGGCCCTCTCTTCGGCTACGTCCAAGTGGAGGAAGAGAGCACCCTCACCGAGCGCGGCAGCCAGTTCGAGCCCCTGCTTGTCCGCGACATCGGCGATCACGACGCGCGCCCCCGCCTCGTGCAGCGCCCGCACGGCAGCCGCACCGATACCGCGCGCCCCGCCCGTGACGAGCGCAACCCGTCCGCCGAGGTCGAATCCGCCTGTGCCCTGCAAAGGTGTCACCTTCTCGCTCCCCCATTCGGTTCCTCGCCGTCAGCGTAAGTGCCGCCGGGAGGGTCCGGTGGCGGAAGTTCCTTCGGCCGCCCGCCGAGGTGCTGTTACGGCTCCTTCGCCCCCGCACCTTCGACTGGTTCGAGTTCCTGCCGGACGGTCCCGGACATGGCGGCTCAGCGGGATCGGGCCGCTTCCGTCGTACGGGTCAGGTCCTGGGGTTCGGTGCCGGAGCGGGTTTCGGTCGGGGGTCCGGCACGACTCCCTGGGGCCCGCTCCACATACCTGCACAACGTCGCCGTTCACCGTCGCGGGACAGATCGCTTTGTCTGCGTATCCGCAGGTCAGACCCACTCCCACCAGGGTCCATCCCGACCAGCAGCCGCGCCGCAGCCCACGCCGACCACCCGCTCCCCCAGCGACACGTGCGCCATGCGGCGCAGAACCGCACCGCGGTATGGGATCCCGTGATGACATGTCGCCCGTTGAAAGAACCCCTTGCGGGAATACCCCCGGGGGGTATGCTGTTCTCACTGGTGTAGCGAGCACCAAAGACGCCAGAAGAGCAGCACACGGCACGCAGCGCAAAGGTGGACACGATGAAGAACGACTCCGGCCACGACATGAGCAGCCACGGCGAAGCCCGTCCCGGTGGCCTGTCGGTCTCCGAGAGCGGGTACACCCTCGAATTCGACTCGACGATCCTCTCCACCGGTGTGCAGACGATCACTTTTCGGGTGACGGGTCCCGACGGACAGCCGGTGACCGAGTTCACGCCCGAGCACGAGAAGACCATGCACATGATCGCTGTACGCCGCGACACCGCCGGGTTCCAGCACGTGCACCCGGTGATGGACGAGCAGGGCACCTGGAGCGTGGAGCTGACCTTGGAACCCGGCTCCTGGCGGTTCTTCGCCGACATCCACCCAACCGGACACAGCGGGACCCTCACGCTGGGAATCGACGCCTCGGTCGCCGGACCGTATGACCCGCAGCCGCTTCCCGAGGACACCCGCACCGCTCACGTGGACAAGTACACCGTCACCCTCGGCGGCGAGCTCGTACCCGGCGAGGCGAGCAGCCTGACGCTCACCGTCAGCCAGGACGGACGCCCCGTCACCGACCTACAGCCCTACCTGGCTGCATATGGACACCTGGTGGCACTACGGGTCGGCGACCTGGGCTACCTCCACGTCCACCCGGAGGGTGCGCCCGGAGACGGCATCACCGAGGCGGGGCCCGAGATCACCTTCATGGCGGTCGCGCCCTCGGGCGGCACCTACCGCCTCTACCTGGACTTCCAGCACAACGACGTCGTCCGAACGGCAGAGTTCACGGTACTGACCACCCCGGGCGCCGCATCGGACACGGCGTCTTCGGCCGCACCCGCTCCTCAGAGTCACCACGGCCAGCACAAGCACCACTGACCGTATGGACTCTACCGACCGGCTGCCGCGACATACGGCGCGGCCCAGGGGCGCTCGTCTCACCGAGCGCCCCGCCGCCCGGGCACACTCCACACCGGAAGGGCCGTCATGCCCCGTCTGACCCGACTCACGCCCGACACCGCGGTCGGCGCCTCGCGCGACCTCCTCACCGAACTCGTCTCCCGGCACGGTCAACTCGGTGACATGGTGTCCACGATGGCGCACTCACCCGCCGTTCTGGGCGGCTACCTCCAACTCAGCCGCGCCATGGGACGAGCCAAGCTGAACCGTGCGACCAGTGAACGGATCTCGATCGCCCTCCAGGTCCTGCAAGGCTGCAAGCTGTGTCTCGACGCGCATGTCAATGCTGCCCGCGCCATGGGGGTGGACGAGGACGAGATCGAGCGAGCCCGTACGGGTACCTCGGCTGATCCCGCGATCGGGGCGATCATCGCCCTCGCCCTCCAGGTCTACCGCGAGCCGACGTCGATCACCGACGAGCAGGTCATCGCATTGCGCGAGCACGGCTACAGCGACCGCGCGATAGCCGACGTCGTCGGCATCGTCGCACTCAACATCCTCACCGGGGCCTTCAACCTGCTCGCCGGCCTCACACCGGAGAGCGGCACCGATGCCTAGGGGCGCCCCCGCCTCCCTTTGCGGGGCACGGCCTCCAGCCCGAGGCCGTGCCCCGCCGCATGGACATGGAAGGAACACGCCGTGCGACTGTTCGCCATCCGCGACTACCGCCATCTGTTCGGCGCACAGATCATCGCCCTGTTCGGTACCGGGCTGACAACAGTGGCCCTCGGACTGCTCGCCTACGACCTTGCCGGCCCCAGCGCAGGTATGGTCCTCGGCACCGCACTGACCGTCAAAATGGTTATGTACGTGGCCATAGCTCCCCTTGTCGCCGCGTACGTCGACCGCTTCCCCCGAAGAACCTTCCTGGTCCTGCTCGATGTGGTGCGTGCCGCAGTGGTTCTGGCACTACCGCTCGTCACCGAGATCTGGCACATCTACGTCCTGATCGGCCTTCTCCAAGCAGCTTCCGCGGCATTCACACCGACGTTCCAGGCCGTCATCCCGGACATCGTCACGAACCAGTCCGACTACACGCGCGCCCTGTCCGCCTCCCAGGTCGCCTCCACCATGGAGAGCCTGCTCAGCCCCGTACTGGCAGCGGTTGCCCTGGCTTTCATGAGCTTCAACTGGCTGTTCCTGGGCACCTCCGCCGGATTCCTCCTCTCCGCCCTGTTGGTCCTGTGGACGCGCATTCCCAACGCCCGCCCCAGCGCCCACACCAGGGCGTGGGACAAAGTGGCAGCAGGGATCAGAACCTTCGTCAGGACACCGCGGCTGCGCGGGGTCATGGCGCTCAACCTCGTGGTCGCGGCGGCAGGGTCGATCGTCGTCGTCAACACCGTCAACTATGTCCGTGACGAGCTCGACGGCTCCCAGTCGGAGGTCGCCTGGATGCTCGCCGCATCCGGCAGCGGAACCCTCCTGGCCGCCCTCGCGCTCCCCCGCGTACTCGACCGGGTCAAGGCCCGCACCGTCATGGTGACCGGTGCCGGAGTCCTCGTCGGCGGCACGATCGCAGCACTGGTTCTCCTTACGGCCGGACTGACCACCTGGGCCGGTACGGCGATCGTCTGGACCGTCATCGGCATCGGCATGGCCCTGGTCATCACACCGACCGGCAACGTCCTGCGCGCCTCCGTCGAACCGAATGCCATCCCCGAGGCATTCGCGGCCCAGTTCTCCCTGTCACACCTGGCCTGGCTGATCACCTATCCCATCGCAGGATGGCTCGGTACCAACGCCGGGTACGTCGTCACCTGGTCCGTCCTCGCGACCCTCGCCGGGGCCGGGGCCATCGGAGCACTCCTCCTCTGGCCACGCCACGACGGACAACGAGCCGAGACCGGAACCGTGACACCCAACCGACCCGCACCGTGGACGGACAGATCAAACCTGTCCAAGGCCGCATAGAACCATCCGACGCCACCCACACGAGCAGTTGCACGAATGGCCCGAGCCAGCCGGGAAACCGACCCATCGAGCCAGAGCTTCACGGAGCTGCCCCAAACGCCCGCCAGCCGAGCCGGTGCATCCCTAGCCCGAACCAGTGTGAGCTCGGGATGCACCTCTCTCATCCGCTTCAGCGCAAGCGGCTCCGGCGCCGCGACCGACTTGAGCTCCGGCCGTGCCCCGGGTCCATCACTCGGCGCGTGGCGACCGGTTCAGAGGACGCCAGGCCGAAGGCCAGGCAACATCCCGGCCGACCGGACCGGTGACCCCCAGACTGGCCCGCGCGCACTCGACGTACCGCTTCTGTGCCACTCTGAACTCCGCGTACGCCTGGTCCCAACCCTGTTCGGCCTCTGTGGGTACTCCCCGCGCAAGGTGCTCCAGCCGCCACAGACAGTGGTTCAGCGTCTTAGACGCGGTGTTCGTCTCGGTGTCTCCCAGCAACTCGCAGGTCTCGCCGAGTGCGGAACGGCGGGTCTCGGCCACGCCGAGCTCGGCGAGCACCTCCGGGGTGGGATCCAACGGCGAGGGACCGGTCACCAGTCCACGGCCCGCGGCGATGCCCTGGTAGCGGCCCGCGAGCTCCTTGACGGCGTGGATGTACTCCCCGTAGGCATCGAGGCGCCGCTCGTCCCAGCGGACGGATTGCTCACGCCGCCATCTCGACCGCTCGTTCAAACTGCTCACGAGGAATGACGCGGCAGCGCCCAGCGCAACACCCACCAGCGGCAGTATCTGTCCCGACAGACTCACACAGGCCCCCATCACGTAGTCGAACGATTCCCTCGATTCTCTCCCCTGTCGGTCTCCAACTCCGCCGCTCAGACGCTCGCCTGCACCGCCTACGGGGAGCATCCGCTCTGTGGCAGATACCGGTACCGCAGTCCGGCAGCAGGGCGTCGCCGTGCTCGTGGCGTCGACCCACCGGACTGTCGGAGTTGCCGATTCCGGAGTCGTGGGACACAGCGTGCCGCACTGCGTTGTGTTGGGAGCCTACGCAACTGAGACGGCGTCATCTCATATGGGTTGGACGCCTACCCCGAAGACCCACACCCCGAAATCCTCGGCCGATCAGCACAACGCACCGGCATCCGGATGCTTCTCACACCACTGCCCCGAAACCAAAGAAGTCGCAGGTGGATGACGGTGGCTGCGGCGGTCCGGGATCGTCGTGGGGGCAGGGGCACATCCCGTCACCAGAGCCCGGGATGTACTGATCGGAGAATGGCGGGAATTCGGCGGTGATGAGTGTGCCCGCCGGGCGAGACTTACCCGGGGCCGGAGACCCGGGGCATCAGCCCAGGCATCCGGCAGCGGCGGCGACCCCGCGCGCACTGCACGAGCTGCACCACGAGAACGGCAACACCGATAGCACCGGTCCGTTCCACTGCTCCGAAGACGCAAGCAGGTCTGTTTCACTCCCGCCCCCTCCCTCCGATAGCCGCTCACGCGTGTCGGTAGGTCACGAGAGGAGTACGCCTCAGTGCCGCTCGGCCACCGATGTCCTGCTCCCTCGCCCGCTCCCTTGGTGTCCGCAGTGTGGACCTGCCCTGGAGCGCACTCCGTCGAGCGGTGAATTCGTCGTTGTGATCGTCCTTCCCGGAGCCGCCCTCTTGGCTGCTCCTCTCTCTTGCGATCTCTCAGGAAGGTATCTCCGTGTTCATCAGGAAACTGTCTCTCTTCAGTGCTGTTGTGGCCGCCCTTGCATCCTTGGGCGTGGTGGCCGCTACCGGGACCGCTGCCGCCACCGTCTCCGGTGACGGGGGCAATCGGATCGGGGTCCTCACCGGTGGCGGTGATGCCTATGTGAAGGAAGGCGGACTCAGCGCCGGCTGGATCCACGAGCTCGCCGGCGTCAGACAGGTGGCTCTGTCAGGTGATCGGATCGGGGTCCTCACCAACAGCGGCGACGCCTATGTGAAGGAGGGTGGCCTCAGCGCCGGCTGGGTCCACGAGCTCGCCGGCGTCAAGCAGATCGCGCTGTCCGGCAACCGCATCGGGGTCCTCACCAACAGCGGCAACGCCTATGTGAAGGAAGGCGGACTCAGCGCCGGCTGGGTACAGCAGGAGGCCGGAGTCAAGGAGCTGGAGCTGTCGGGCAATCGGATCGGCATCGTCAAGCAGTCCGGAGAAGCCCTGGTCAAGGAGGGCGGTTTAAGCGCCGGCTGGGTCAGTGAACTCAACAACGTCATCGGACTCGATCTCTCGGGCCTTCGCATCGGAGTGCTCACGGCCGGTGGTGATGCCTATGTGAAGGAAGGCGGACTCAGCGCCGGCTGGATCCATGAACTCGCGAATGTGAAGCAGTTGGAGCTGTCGGGGAACCGCATCGGGGTCGTCACCGGCGGTGGTGATGCCTATGTGAAGGAGGGTGGCCTCAGCGCCGGCTGGGTCCACGAGCTCGCGGGCGTCACGCAGATCGCGCTGTCCGGCAACCGCATCGGAGTGCTCACCGGTGGCGGTGACGCCTATGTGAAGGAAGGCGGACTCAGCGCCGGCTGGATCCACGAGCTGGGCGGAGTGACGGAGCTCGCCCTCTCCTGACCCCAAGGGACAGCGGAACGGAGCGGAGGGGTCGTGATCTCGTCGGGGCCACGACCCCTCCTACGTTCGGGCCTCGCTCGCAGGTCCCGTCCCGACCCGCACACTCGCGCCACGACCGGCCGGTGCGGGCCGCTTCTACTCGGCGGAGCCCCGGGGGTCCAGGCGTACGGGGAGGGATGTCAGGTGCCAGTTGACGGGGTTACTGCCGCGTTGCAGCTGTTCCTGGTCGACGGCGAGCCGCAGGTCCGGGACGCGGGCGAGCAACTCGGTCAGCGCGACGGCGGTCTCCTCCTGCGCGAGATGCGCACCAAGGCACCGGTGGACGCCGTGCCCGAAGCCGAGGTGGGGTTCGCGGCTGTGGCGGGGGCGAGTGACGTCGAGACGGTCGGGATCGGTGAAGGCTGCGGGGTCGCGGTTGGCAGCGGACACGATCGGAAGGACGGCTTCCCCAGTGCGTACCGGGGTACTGCCGACGGTGGTGTCGCAGGTGGCGTAGCGGGGCAGCGCGCGTACGACGGGTCCGCAGTAGCGCATGAGTTCGTCGACGGCGTGCGGCATGAGGGTGGGGTCTTCGCGCAGCAGGGCGAGTTGGTCGGGGTGGGCGAGGAGCGCTTCGGTGCTGTTGGCGATGAGGTTGACCGTGGTGATGTGCCCGGCCACGACCAGGTTGACGATGAGGGCGACGAGTTCGTCGGTGCTGAGTCGGTCACGGTGGTGGGGTGCGAGGAGTTCGGAGATGAGGTCGTCGCCGGGGCGGGTGGCATGCAGTTCGACGAGGGCGTGGGCGTCTTTGACCATTCCGGCGAGGGCGTCGCCGAGTTCGTCACCGCAGACGCCGGCGGTCAGCGTGGCGCTCCGCGCCCGCCAACGCTCGCGGTCGGCTTCGGGAACGGCGATGAGCTCGCAGATGACGGTGATGGGCAGCGGCCGGGCGAAGTGCTCGATCAGGTCGACGACGCCGTCCTCGGCGTGGTCCGGCAGACGGTCGAGCAGTTGGGTGGCGACGGCTCTGATCCTGGGACGCAGGGCGGCCACGCGGCGCGGGGAGAACGCGGCAGTGACGAGGCCGCGCAGACGGCGGTGGTCGGGGCCGTCCGAGTCGAAGATTCCGGCGCGCAGGTACTTCTCGTGCTCCGCGTACATGCCGCGGGCCTGCCAGGTCTGTTCGGTGCGGTGGGCGACCGGATCGCCGGGGACGGTGGTGGCGTCGATGGTGAAGTGGGGGTCGCTCATGATCGTGCGGATCTCGTCGTGTCGGGTGGCCACCCACATGGGGTCCACACCCGGGACACGGCCCCGCACCATCTGCTCGTGCTCACCGGCGTGCGCGTAGGCGGAGAACGGATCACGGATCAACTCTTGGTCCGCCAGGTCCAACGGTTCGCTTTCGGCCTGGGTGGTGCCCGGTTCCTGAACAGTCATGATCGGAACACTCCAAACAGGTGGCTGCCTCGATGACGGCAGCATCGCAGCGGCTCCTGCCCCACCGCCGACCGCCCGGGCCAATCCACCTAAACGAGGGTATGTGCCGCAAGCGTCGCCACCGCTGGTCGAGAGCCGGACACGGGCTCGGCATCGAGCGCTTGCACGACCGTGGGCTGATGATCTTCCAGGCGGCCAGAAACGTATGGGGCAGGAGGTCGCTGGTTGGTCCGGAACGAGCCCTAGTCGGTAGCGCCGGCAGGCGTGACCGAGCGCAAGTACCGCGGTGCACGCCAGGCGTCCAGCCGCCGTTCCACCGCCGCTCCCAGTGACAGCAGTTCGGCATCCTGGCGGTCACCGGCCATCAGGAGCAGGCCGACCGGCAGTTCGCCGACGAACCCGGCGGGCACGGACAACGAGGGGTAGCCGGCAACTGCGGCCGGGGTGGAGGAGGGGATCACATCGTTGTCGCCCCGCGCGCAGTCGGTGGTCCAGGCAGGCGGGTTCGCCGGGGCCGCGATGGCGTCCAGGTCGTGGGCGGCCATGGTCTCGTCGATGGACCGCCGGGACAGGTCTTTCAGCTCGGCGCGCATGGCGCGGTAGCCCGGATCCGTGGTCGGTGGTGCGGCCAGGGCCAGTTCGAACAGTTCCTGGCCGGCGAAGCAGGTGTGTTCGGCCGGGTGCGTGCGGTTGAACTCGATCAGCCCGGCGAGGTCGCGAGGGCCCGTGCGCGAGGACAGATAGCTGTCGATGTCCCTGCGGAACTCGCTCAGGAGTGCCGGGAACTCCAGTTCGGCGAGCCTGCTCTGGTAGGGCGGTGTCACCTCGACGATCCGGGCCCCGGCAGCACGCAGTCGTGCCGCGGTCCGGGTCATCAGGGTGTCCACGTCGGCGCCGAGCGAGGGGAGCCGCCACAGGCCGATCCGCTTGCCGCTCAGCCCACCGGGGCGCGTGATCGCCTCCGTACGGCCGAAGGCACTCTCGGCTCCCGCGGCGTGATGACCGCTGAGCACCGCGAGGGTGATCGCCGCGTCGGTGACGTTGCGTGCCATCGGGCCAGCCGTGTCCTGCTCGGCGGAGATCGGGACGACTCCGGACTGGCTGACCAGGCCGAGGCTGGGCTTGTGGCCGACGACCCCGTTCATCCCGGCCGGACACACGATGGAGCCGTCCGTCTCGGTGCCGATCGCCACCTGCGCCAACGATGCGGCGAGCGCCGCGGCCGAACCGGAGGACGATCCACACGGATTGCGGTCCAGGACGTACGGGTTGTGTGTCTGCCCGCCCACCGCTGACCAGCCGGACGTCGGCTTCGCCGCGCGGAAGTTCGCCCATTCGGACATGTTGGCCTTGCCGAGGATCACCGCGCCCGCCGCCCGCAGAGTCTCAACCAGTTTCGCGTCCGTGTCCGGAGGGCTTCCGGCCAGCGCCAGCGACCCGGCCGTCGTCGGCATGTCGAAGGTGTTCACATTGTCCTTCAGGAGGACGGGGATGCCGTCGAGCGGGCCGCGGACCGATCCGAGACGATGCCTCGCATCGCTGGCCGCGGCCTGGCTCAGGGCAGTCGGGCTGATGTGCAGCACCGCGTTGATCTTCGGGTCGATGGCATCGATCCGCTGAAGGTACGCCCGGGTCAGATCCGACGAGGTCAGGGACCCGCGCTTCATGCGCGCCTGTAATTCGGGGATGGTCACCGTGTCCAGGTCCACTCCGCGCAGGAGTGCCGATCCGGCGGGGGATGCGGAAGCACGGGCACTCGGTTCGGCGGCCATCGCACGCTGCCCCGGTACGCCTGTCGCCAGCAGGGGCGCCAAGGCCAGGGCCGCGGTCAGTGCGGCAAAGCTTCTCTTGTTCATGGGAAGAGCCCACTGGAGGAGCCCATGGGGTGCAAGACACTTCTCCGCCTCTTCTCACAGTGGGAAGCGCCCGTCGTCCGAAGCCTGACCACGTCCCCGCCGTGCCGAATGCGCACCTGCGTCGGCCCTGGCCGTCGGCGTGGCGGTCGCGGGGAGCATGGTGACCAAGGGCATGTGTCCACCAGTCGCACGGACGGCGAGAACACGACTCCGCTGTGCTATACAAGTACTGAGGCCTCGCTCAGGCCTGCGGACGACGGATCAGTACCCGCTCAGCGACAAGACTGGCCATTGGGAGGTCAGTTCCGCCATGGCGTGGTTCATTCTCGTCGTATCAGGAGTGCTGGAGGCCGTCTGGGCCACTGCACTGTCAGCATCCAAGAACTTCAAGCGCCCCATCCCCACGGTCGTCTTCGGGGTTGCCCTCGCAGCGAGCATGACGGGGCTGGCCTTCGCCATGAAGAGCCTGCCCACGGGTACAGCGTACGCAGTCTGGGTCGGCATCGGGGCGGTGCTCACCGCCGTCTGGGCCATGGTGACCGGCAAGGAGCGCGCCACCACCGCGCGCGTGCTCCTGCTGCTGGGTCTCGTCGGTTGTGTTGTCGGACTGAAGGCGGTCAGCTGATGCCTTGGGCGATTCTTCTCATCAGTGCCGTGTTCGAGGCCGTCTGGGCCACGGCCCTCGGTCTCTCCGACGGGCTGAGCAAGACCGGTCCCACCATCGTCTTCTTCGTCGGGCTGGCGCTCAGCATGGCAGGTCTGGGCTACGCGATGATCCGGATCCCGATCAGTGTGGCCTACTCGGTCTGGATCGGCGTCGGGGCGGCCCTGACGGTCCTCTACGCCATGCTCACGGGCGAGGAACCCGCCTCCGTGCTGAAGGGCGTGTTCCTCGGCGGGATCATCCTCTGTGTCATCGGCCTGAAGTTCGTCAAGACCAAGCCGGGGTCGAAGGCCGAGCAGCAGTTGCCGGAGACGTCGAGCCCGTAGTGGTCCCTGTGGTCCACGGTGCCGGTCGGCCGGCGATTCAGCGCCGGCCTGCCACACGGGCAAGCGGTCGCCCTGACTCCCACGCGTCAGGGCGGCACGCCGGATGCGCCTCCTAGGAGGAAGGCTTTGCGCAGGTGGGACGGTAGGAAACGGTCTTGACGCGGGATTTCCAGTCGGTTTCGGACAGGCCGGTGGAGACCCTCGCGCACACGCGGTCGATCAGGCTGGCCGGGTCCAGCCGGTAGGTCCGTGGCGGCACCTGCCCGTACGTGGCGTGAAGGGTGCGTGAGTCGGGACTGAAGGAGAGGGCGGAGACGGTACTGCCGGCGGTGGGCAGGGACGTGCCGAGCCTCTGCAGCGAGGTGACGTCCCACAGTTGCACCGCGCCTTCGGCACCGGCGGCCAGTATGCGGTTGTCCGGTGAGAAGGCCAGCACCTCGGCAGCGTCGGACGGCTCGGCGGAATCGGCCGGGAACTCAGCCAACCGCTCTTGGAGGGCAGAGTCCCACAGGGCGACCCTGCCGAATCGGTTGGCCGTCACGAGATGCTTGCCATCCGGGCTGTAGGCGAGGGCATCCACCCTTTCATGCGCCAAGGACGTCGAGGTCACCCGGCCGGACTCCACTTCAAGCAGGTTTCCGCTCGCCGCCAGGACCGCACCGTCACCAGGCCGGGGGGCCAACGCACCCCACAGCCCCGGAACCGTGCGGATCAGGGTTCTGGTACGGAGATCCCAATGGTCTGCCGGAAGGAACGCCCAGCGGGAAGCGAGCAGGGACGTGCCGTCCGGACCGAAGGCGATGTCGACCAGGTGATTCTGAAAGCCGGTGGCCGGAACGGTCTTGCGGATGACGGCCGTGGTTCGACGGGTGCGGACATCGACGACGACCAGGGTCTCCTGGAGAGTGCTCCGCCCCGTCTGGGTCTGCCAACCGAAGGCTGCGGACTTCCCGTCCGCACTCAACGCCACGACCACCGGGCACTCTTGGTTCGGTGATGCCACGGGTGGGGTGCAGTAGCGCGAGAACTCGGTCGCTCGGCCGTCATTGCTGAGGGTGAACCGCAGTCGGCCCGCACCCTGGGGAACCCGGACCCCGGCCAGGGCGCGGTTACCCGGGCCGGGGGCGGCCACGACTCGCACGTCAGACCAGTCGGATGTCACCGCCCCGTCGATGGTGAGGGAGTAGACCGTCCTCCCCATCAGATAGCGAATCTGCCGCTGCTCGACATCGATGACCAGATGCTCCGGATCGTCGTCCAGTACGGCGTACCGGAAGGCAGGGGGTCCCCCGTCCTTGGATATGCGCAGCAGCTGAATCGAACCCTTGCCCTGTGTCGCCAGATAGCGGCCGTCCGAGCTGTGAGCGATGCTGCGGCCTGTGGTGTCGATGGTGTCGGTCAGTTGCCGTCCCGAAGCGACGTCCCACACCCGCACACCGTCGATGCCCTCCTGAGCGAGGCGCTCGCTCCCTTTGGTGAAGCGGAGCGAGAGGTAACACGTCGGCACCGGGTCTCCGGGAACCACGGGTCCATTGGCCCGGGGCGCCCAGGGTGTGTGCAGCAGGCGACGGCTGGCCACATCCCACAACCGCACCTGGCGGCCCGGCTCACAGACGGCGATCAGACGGTCATCTGCACTGACTGCGGTCATTCCTCCGGATGACATCGTGGCCGCCGGCGATGCGAGCTGCCAGAGCACCCGTCCGGTCGCGACCTCCCTCAGCTGCACGGTCTCCCTGAAAGGGCGTACGTCGGTGAAAGGGCTGACGACGATGGTCCGTCCGCTGGGTCCGAACTCCGCCTTCCCCTCGGGCACGGTCCAGTCCGACAGCCGGCCCGTCCGGATGTCCCACAACACCGTTCGACCGCCCCGTCGCAAAGCGAGCAGGTGCCCATCGGGGCTCATTGCGGAGATGTGTTGGGCGTCGGCGCCGAGGCCCGGGAACGTACCGATGCGGCGGTGCGTGGTGATGTTCCAGCGGACGACCTCCCGGCTGCCGAGCCTGAGCAGGAATCGGCCGTCGGCCGTGAGGCGGAACTGAACGTGAGGGTCGGCCACTCGGGGGGCGGGGGCGATGAAACGGTCTGCTTCCTTCTGGGTGGCGGCGGACATCAACGCCGCGCGGGTCTCCGGCAGGTCCGAAATCCTGTGGGCCGTGAGACCGAGTCGCATGGCCGTCACGGGATCGCTTCGACGCATGTTCTCGGCGAGTGTGGCGATCCGCCGGGCCTCGTCCCGCACCTTCTCCCGGTCTCGGGCCCGGTCCTGTTCCCAGGCGATCCCGCCGATGAGCAGGGCCAACGCGGCGATCAGGGTCAGTACGGTCCGCAAACGCCGCAGCCGACGGACAGCCCGGATGGCCGTTTGCTGCTCCTGGCCACGGGCGGCGCTGCCGGCAGTGAGGAAGGCCCTTTCGACGGGGGTGAGGTGGTCGATGTCGAGGTGTTCCTCCGCCTGGGTCAGACGGGTGCCCCGGTAGAGAGCGCCAGGATCGCGCTCCAGGGAGTGCCAGGTGTGGGCGGCCTCGGTGAGGGCCCGGTGGATGCGAAGCCGTTCCCGGGCTTCGTCGATCCACCCCCGAAGACGGGGCCAGGCCGCGAGGAGCGCCTCATGGGTGAGTTCGAGGCTCTGATCGTCGAGGGTGATGAGACGGGCACGGGCCAGGGCCTCGACAAGGACGTTGCTGTCACCGGTGGTGAAGGCGTCGAGTTCGCTGCGGGTGAGAGGTCTTCGGGTGTCCGGGGTGTCGTCGTGACCGGGGGCGACCAGGCGGAGCAGGAGTTGTCTCAGGGCGCTCTGTTGGGAGGCGGTGAGGCGGGTGTAGAGGAGTTCGGCGGTGGCAGCGACGGCCCCGTCGAGGCCACCAGCCTCCTCGTAGCCACTGGTGGTGAGGATGCGCCCGGTGCGGCGGTGCCAGGTTTCCAACAGTGCGTGGGAGAGCAGGGGCAGCGCGCCCGTGCGGCCGTTGACGGTGTCGGCGAGGCGAGCGGTCAACTCGCGTTCCACGATGAGTCCGGCCGCGGCGGCGGGTTTGACGATGGCATCGCGGAGTTCGGGCAGGGTCATGGGCGGTACGGGAAGATGAGCGTCGCGCAGGGCCTCGGCGAGGGCGGGGTGTTCGACACAGTGACGGTAGAAGTCCGCACGGGCCGCACACACCACCCGAAGACGGTTCGCGGGATCATCGGCTGCCAAGACCATCCGTAGGAACGCCTCGCGCTCCTCGGGGTCTTGACAGAGCGTGAAGACCTCCTCGAACTGGTCGACGATCACCAAGGTGTCCCCGCTCGGCCCATCACCCTGCGCGGAGCGGGCGTCGGTGAAGAGATGGCGGTGGGTACGGTTGGGAGAGACACCGGGGGTGAGTATGCGAATCCCCGCGAGTGCGGGAGTCGACTCCGTTGTGTTGTCCGGGTCGGGTGTGTCGGGTCGGCGGAGGGCCGGTACCACCGCTGCCCGCAGCAGTGAGGTCTTTCCGCTGCCGGATGGACCGAACACCATCGCAAAACGTCGCCGCGCCATGAGGTCGAGGACATCCGCGGTGATCCGCTCACGACCGAAGAACAGACCGCTGTCGGCGGTTTCGTAACGCGCCAGACCTCGGTAGGGGGAGGTCTCTTCCCTGCGTGTCACAACGGCATCCCGCACCGCCACCCCGGCCGCCAGCCAGCGAGCCTCCCAGTCTCCCACGTCACCACCACACGCCCGTACATAGGCGAGCGTCACCTTCAAGCTGGGTAACTCCCGGCCGGACGCCGCCAGCGACAGGGTCGTCACCGAGAATCCCGCCTGTCGCGACAACTCCCGATAGGTCGGCTGACCGGCCTCCCTCCTCAGTCTCCGTAACGCATGGGCAAACTCCTGCACCGGACCCGCCTGCGGATCCACCGGTAGTTCACGACGCCCCGCCACCCAGCACTCCCCCGCGCGACTCTGCTCATGTGCATGGCCGCCCGACACAGTACGTGACATCCGTCCCGGTGGCAGAAGAGGCCCGCGTGGGCCGTGGCCCGATCCGAACCGGGCGGCACTCCGGTGGTGGCCCGCCCGTACAGCATGAGTTGCTGGCGCGATCATCGCGCGGTGATAGGCCGAAGGCGTCGTGGCCGTCACGGGTGAGAGCCGCACGGGAGACGAAGCCCCACCGAGGTGCGATCTCACGGATGGAGGTACCCAACAGGAGGGGGCTGGTGAGCACGTTGCACAACGGAAGACCCCGATCTCCGCAGGGAGACCGGGGTCTTGATCGAGCGCTGGGCAGGCCTTGCACCTGCATTTCCCCGCGGGAAGCGGGACGTCTTTCCTTGGACCACCAACGCGAGTCCCCCAGCCGGATTCCCGGCCGCGAGCACAAGATCAATATACCCCAGGGATCACACCGCCACGAACCACGGCCCACCGAACTTCCCCGCTGCGCCCCGAGTGGAGCAACACCGCTCCGGGTGCGTCGGCCCATAGCGCCGATCGCGCCATGAGATCCGCGGCAAAGCCCTGCGTGTCCGACGCCGAACGACGAGGGCGCAGCGGATCAGGGCGGCGCGCGACCGTGGGCTTCCGGTCGGGGCGAGCTACGCGCCGCTTCCCGTGTCGTGTGCCGCTTCACGGGTCAATCGGGCGTCGTAAGCGGCCCGAGCCCCGGCGATTTCGTTCTGGTGCTCCTCGGTCCAGGTGACCAGGGACCGGATCGTGGCGTGGAGGGTGCAGCCGAGCGGGGTGAGCGCGTACTCCACTCGGGGTGGGACGACGGGGTGCACCGTACGGCTGACCAATCCGTCGCGCTCCAACTGGCGCAGGGTCACCGTCAGCATCCGTTGGCTGATGCCGTCGATCTCCCGGCGGAGTTCCGTGAAACGTAGGACGCGGCTGTCGAGCAGGGCGATCACCAGCAGGGACCACTTGTCGGCGATCCGGTCCAGGATCTGGCGGACCTCGCAGTCCTCGCGGGTGTCCCACTGGAACGGGTCGGGGTCTCCGCTGTCGTCGAAGTCGGTAACCGCGCGGTGACTTGGTGACTTCAAAGTGCCTCCTTCCGTGGCGCTCCATCGTCCCGCAGGATCGAAGTGGTTACAAGAAGGAACTGGCCATCCATCAGGTAACCGTTTCCCCGTGTCCGACACCCTTCGCGGAGCCGTCTCCATGCCCGTCAACCTGCCGCCCTCACCCTCCGAAGCCCTCTCGTCGCCTTCCGCGCACACCGTGCCCGTCACCACCCGATCGGTATCTACTGGACAGCAGCCCGCCGCGGGAGGGGGCGCTCCGCCTCCTCCCGCGAGGATGTCCGCGCGCGCCTGGGCCCTGCTCCTGGTGCTCTGCGGGGCGATCTTCCTGGAGGGGATCGACATCGCCATGCTCGCGGTGGCGATTCCGACGATCCGGGCCGAGCTGGGGCTCTCCACGGGTACCGCGGCCTGGGTGATCAGCGGATACGTGCTGGGCTACGCAGGGTTCACCCTGCTCGGCGGGCGGGCCGCCGATCTCCTCGGTCGCCGGCGAATGTTCCTGAGCGGACTCGTCGTCTTCATCGCCTTCTCGGCACTCGGAGGAGTGGCGACCGAGGGTTGGATGCTGGTCGTCTCCCGCTTCGTCACGGGTGTGGCCTCCGCCTTTATGACACCCGCCTCCATGTCGATCATCACCACGTCCTATGCGGAGGGCCGTCAGCGCAACCGCGCCCTCCTCATCTTCGCGGGCACCGCCGCCGGAGGATTCTCGATCGGTCTGGTCATCGGCGGGCTGCTCACCCAACTCGGCTGGCGCTGGGTCTTCTACGCGCCGGTCCTCCTCGCCGCGGCGATCCTGCTCGCAGCCGTACGACTGATTCCCACCGGGCCTCCCCCGATACGGCAAGGGGGCTTCGACCTCCCCGGTGCGGTGACCGTGGCCGGGGCCATGCTGCTGTTGACCTACGGGATCGTCCGCTTGGAGCACGGGCTGACGCAGTGGCGGATGACGGTTGCGGTGTTCGTCGCGGGTCTGCTGCTGCTCGGCCTCTTCGTCCGGGTGGAGCGACAGTCCGCAGCACCGTTGGTACGGCTGGGCATCCTCCGGCAGGCGTCCGTCGCCCGCTCGGACCTGGGGGCGTTGCTACTGCTCGGAGGCTTCATGGGCTTCCAGTTCATGGTGACGCTCTATCTCCAGGACGTGCGTGGTTGGTCCTCGCTGGAGACCTCGTTGACTCTTCTCGTGATGGGCATCGACGTGATGCTGGCGCCCACGGTGACCCCCCTGCTGGTCGACCGCTACGGCAGTGCGCGGGTGATCATCGGCGGCTTCGCGCTCGCCTCCGTGGCCTACGCGCTGTTCCTCGGGCTCGGGCTGGGCTCGGGCTATCTGATGATGCTGCCGACCCTCCTCCTGACGGGCGCGGCCTTCGCCCTCGCCTACGGGCCGCTCACCATCGCGGCGACGGACGGGGTCGTGGACGAGGAACAGGGTCTCGCGGGAGGTCTGCTGCACACGGCGACCCAGTTCGGGGCGGCGGTGGGCATCGCTGCGGTGACGGCCGTGTACGGCTGGGCGGGAGGTGGCGTCGACGCCTTCCGCGCTGCATTGGTCGTGCCACTGGTCATGGCCCTGACGGGGCTGGTGCTGGCCACCACGGGGATACGACGACGCACCCGGGGGCCGGGAGTGGCCTCCACATCGGGCGCCTAGCGACGAGACGGCGCTGGCACGCCGCGTGCTCCGGCCGGTTTCCTCCCGGCCGGAGCACGCCGAGGTGTCGGGAGGCTTCGCGATATCCTGATCGAACGAGTCAACCCGTGCTCAAAGCTCTGGTCCTCTCCGACTAGTGGCCGGCTGCCCGCAATGTGAGGTTTCCATGCCCTCCCCCGTGCCCGAGCACCGAGACGAGTTGGTGCTGCACTTCGGCCGTGCGGGAGTGCGGCGTTTCGAGCGGGCCAGCCTGCTGGGTGCCGACCTTCCGGCCGCCGCCCGGGAGCTCCTGGAGGGGACCGGCGTACCGACGAATGTCGCGCCCTACTTCCGGGCACCCGGTGTCGAAGACCCGGTGGCCCTCGGCGTCGTTGCCGCGCGTTCCTCGCAGCCGCAGCCGCATGCGATGTTCAAGAACTGGCCCCGGATCGGCGGGGATGGTCTGGCGCATCTGTGCGTGCGCCCCGACGGGGCCGTGCAGGCGGTCCTGTTGGAGCCCGTCACGGACGACATGTTCGTCAACACGGACGTGTCCGCCCTGAACGCGTCGCTCACGGCCCTCGACCGGGCGCAACCGCTGATCGCGGCGGCCACCGGGCTGACGGAGGCGGCGACCGTCTTCCGTGAGCTGATGACCGAGTTGCGACGGATCGACGCAGCGGCCTTCGCCGATCGGGAAGCGTGGTGGCCGCGCGTGCTCGACGACGTTCGGCACACCCTGAACTTCCCCTACTCCGCGGCATTCGAATACGTGGACGCCTCCGGGGTGAAGCAGGTGGTCACCGAGGCCACCGGGCCCGGTCTGCCGCATCCGGAAGAGATCATCTGGCGTCAGCTGTCCGGCAAGGGGGTCCAGCCGGACCAGGTGCGCCGCATCTACTGCGAACTGGAGCCGTGTCTCATGCCCGGTCACTACTGCGCGGTGTGGATGCAGGGGGTCTTCCCGCAGGCCCAGTTCACTCACGGCCACGACTACGGGGACACCGCCGAATCCCGCGAGGAGGGGTTCAAGGAGCTGATCGCCCGCACCGCCGAACGAGCGAGGGGCCGCTAGTGCAGTGGGGTCGACCCACCGGGGGGCGCGAGCCCGCGGCTGCGGCACTGTTGGGCTGGCTTGCCGACCTTCAGGCTCCCGGACTGTGTCTGGTCTCGGGATCGGAGGGGAGCGGGAAGTCGGGACTCCTCGCCTGGTTGGCCCACCACGGCAGCGTGCGGACGACCCGGGCGGAGCGTGCGGTACACGCGGTCGTTCCCGGTTCGGGAACGAGCCTGTTGGGCACCGTGTGGTCCGTGGCGGATCAACTCGGTGTGGTGGCACGGGCACCGGGCGAACTGCTCTCGCAGTTGAGACGTGATCCCCGCCGTACGGTGATCGTCCTTCCTGATCTCCACGAGGCCGAAGTCGCCCGTTTCGTACTCGAACTCAGTGACCTCGACCACGTTCGCTTGGTCGTGGAGTCGCGCTCCGGCAGCCCGGCACATCGTCTGCTGGCCGCGAGCAGATGTGCGGAGTTGAACTTGGACCTGGGGCAGTGGAGGGACCAAGGTCGCTTCGAGGAGTGGCAGGCTGCCCTCCAGGAGGGGCAACGCGCGGCACCTACGGCCCCGACCGGTCAGGAGGTGGTGGACCTGTCTGATCCCACCGCTGTTTGCGCGGCAGACCCGTGGCAGGTCACCGTCGGATACGCCGGTGAGTCCGGCCAGGACCACGGAGGGTTGCGCAGTGCCTGGCTGAGGGCGGGACAATCCCTCAACAGGGAGCAGTCGCCGGCGTCGCGCGCCCTGACCCTGCTGGCCTTCCTGGGGGACGGAGCCGACCCCCGACTTGCGCCCGTGTTGGCGGAGTTGGCGGCTGCGGCGGAGGGAGCCGTGCGCTGGAGCAGGGTGCGCGGTGATCGCCATCCACCGTGGCCCGGGCCCGTCAGCGCGCTCGCCCTGGGAAGGGGCCCGTGGGCCGGTCGTCTGCTGACCGCCGGCCCCGACGGCACGGTCCGGTCCCTGCACCTCGCCGACGCCGCCCCGCACGGGCGCTTTCGCACGTCGGTGCAGCCCGTCGCGATGACGGTGTTGGCGGACGGGACGGTGTTGCTGATCGACGGGACCGGACAGGTCCGGGCCGAGACCGCGCGGGTCGACCGGCCCACGGGCTCAGGCATCGCAGCGCTCCTCGATGACGGACCCACGGCGCTGCGGCAGCTGGCGGCGGCCGTGACCGGCCGGCTCGGCACCGCGCTCTCCTCCACCGCCGGCTCCGCTGCCGACGTCGTCGTACTCGGCGACATCACCGGGACCGTACAGACCTTCGGGCGCATCGCCCACTCCGCGGCGCTGCACGAAGGCCCGGTGAACGCCCTGGCCGCGCTCGACATCGGCGCCGACGACGAAGCCCCGGTGTCGCTCGTCTACAGCGGTGGGGCGGACGGCACCGTCCGGCTGTGGGCGCCGGGCAATGAGCCCATGGGCGTGCCGCTGCTGGAGCGGACGTGCCCGGTGGTCGCCCTGGCTGCCGTGACCACCGACAACGGTCCGGTGACCTCGGTGGCCTGGGACGACGGGGCGGTGGACTGGGTCGAGTGGAACAGCGGTGCGCAGCGAACGTTCCGCCCCGGACCGCCCGTTCGGGCCGTGGCCCTCACTGCGGACGGCCATGTCGTCATCGGCATGGACGAGGCCCTGGTCTGCGTCGTCCCACGGAGGAACGGTCCCCACGGGTGAGCTGAATCAGCGCGTGCACCAGCCCTGCCGGCTTCACCACGCCTTCACCGGTGCGCCCTTGACCTCGCATCAGCCAAAATGGAGAGTCGAGCGTGTCCACGTGTACGGGGGTACTCCATGGGAATGCAGCTGCCCGATGACCTGGTGGAGGTTTTGGACCTCATCGGGATCGACTGGCCGCAGATCGACGAGGACGAGGTCAAGGCATCCGCGAAGGACTACCGAAACCTCGCCGAAGGCGTCCGCGACGCGGTCAAGGAAGGCAACAACGCCTGCTCTCACATCGTCGCAGGGAAGAGCAAGGGCGAGACGGTCCAGGCGATCGACCGACGCTGGGGAAAGCTCACCACACGGGACCTGGCGACCTTCGCCAAGGGCTGTGACGATCTGGCCGACGCGCTGGACACCTGCGCCGACCTGATCCTGGCCTGCAAGGTCGCCATCATCGGCAAACTGACCGCAACAGCGGCGACGGCGACCGCCGGGGTCGTCGGCATGTTCTTCACCGTCGGGCTCAGCGGCCTCCTGTCCGCAGCGGCCATCGCCGCGGCACGGCTCCTCATCCAGGAGGCCATCGACTACGCCATCGACCAGATCACCTCGGTCGTCACCGACAAGATCGAGGGAAAGATCCTCGCGGAGATCGGAAAGCTCTTCGAGCCCGGGAGCGGCACGTACGACGTCATGGCGTCGGGCAGCGCCGGCATGGCCCAGGACCTCGTGATCGAGTTCGACGAGTTCGAACGGGCCGCCGGTGACTACCAGAAGACCGCCACCAACTTCGACAAGAAGAAGGGCGACTTCAAGGACGGCGGAGCCGGTCGCAAGACCTCGGTCAAGAAGGACAGTCGATTCCACAAGCTCGCCAGCGTGATGGACAAGGCCGAGGACGCCATCGAGAAGAAGGCCGACGACATGGTCAAGACGCTCGAAGACCACGGCGGCAAGATCGACAAGAGCAAGGGCAGCCACAAGGAGCACGAGGACGAGCGCAAGCGGGAGTTCGAGAAGTGCGACAAGGACGACGACGACCGGGTCCGCACCTATTTGCTCGCCACGGACGGGACGGTCGAACGCCTCCTGCCGAACGGCGGCACGGCCGCCCTCGACAGTACGGACAAAGCCAGGCTCGACGGCATCCTCGACCAGGGAAAGGCATGGCGCCCCACCTCGCGGCGTGACCAGGACGACACGAAAGTACCCAACACCCACACCACGAGAGTCGTATCGCAGAAGATCAGCGACCCGAACTCCGACCCGCTCGCACAGGCGACGCAACTGGCCCGCTACGCACGGAACGACTACACGGGCAGCAACTACGCGGCGGGCCGGTACATCGATCCCGACGGAAAGGGCGAGAGCATTCTGGTCGGCTACAGCGAGAACCCGAAAGGAACTCACTCCGAGCGCTCCATCGGATATCCGATCCTGCACAACGGAAAACAATCGGGTCTCACATCGGTCTTCACCGAACGCGAACCGTGCCAGAAGTCACCGAGCTGCGACAGATGGATCGACAAACATTTCCCCAACACCGACGTCACCCATGCGAACAACTACGATCAGTCCGTACCTCGACATTTGCGGGACAAAGAGCAACAAGAATATGTGAAGAACCTCAAAACCGCCCATGGGCGCTGAGGAAGACACAGTCACGCCTGACATCCTGACAGTCCACAGCAACACAGTTAAGGCCAACCATGAGTTTCGCGTTCACCACGGAAGAACTGATTCGCCGTTACGGCATTACGGGCGTCATCTACTTTCCGCGCTACGAGCACACTCCCCCCTTGCATGAAAGGACAGCTGCTTTCCTCAGCTCGGTCGGGCTCCCCCACAGCGAGCAGTTCATGACCCGCACCGAAGGCGATTCGATCAGACTCCGGGAGAAGTTCTCCGCCGAGGACGGAAAACTGCCGGATGAATGCGACTCATGGCTAGAACTGGGCTGGTTCCACCATATGGTCCTGGCTCTCGACCCATCCAACGGCAAGGTCTACGCCTTCCCGGAAGGCACCCCCCTCGACGAGTACGAGCAATTGCACCGCGACGTGGAATCGCTGGTCCACACGCTGATGGCCTTCGAGGACTTCGCGACCGCTTGTGAAGCGGGGAGCGATCTCGACGCACTCGAAGAACAGTTCAAGAACACCATCACGTCCTTCGATCCGGTTCCGTTCAGTGACGAGGACTCCCAGTGGTCGCGGATCGTCGAAGGCGTCCTGGAGGAGAGCTGGACGGCCTGAGGGCCCGTCCTTGTCGTCGGGCGATCGCTCCCAGGAGTACAGGAGTCCGTCCTCGGTGGCCGGGCGCGCTTGGGCCAAGCAGCCGAGCCCGGTCACCTGGGAGCGCTGTCCCGCATGCGGGAAGCGAGGGGGCCGGGGATGCTCCCCCCATGGGAAACGCCGTGATGATCCGTTGCTGTACCGCCGTCGTCGGAGTGGTCCTGGGGCTGGCGCCGTCCGCCGTGGGCGCGGCGGCGCGGAGCGAGGTCTTCGTCCCCTGCACCACGGAGGGGGCCGCGGCGTTGAACGACGCGATCACCGAGGGGAACGCGCACCCCGAAACGCCATGGGACATCGTCCTCCAGGGCGGCTGCACCTACACGGTCACGCATCCATACGGCAGGTTGAACGCACTGGCCGCCGTCGCCGGGGACATCCGGATCAGCTCACGCGGTCCGTCCCCCGCCGTGATCGCGCGCAGCGAGGCGGCGGGAACACCGGACTTCAGAGTCCTGGAGGTGGAGTTGGGCGGCCGGCTCACCCTCGATCGGATCACCGTGCGCGGTGGATCCTTGGGGAACGGCGCCGGCATCTTCAACAACTTCGGGACCCTCACCCTCAGCGGCAGCACGGTGGAGTCGAATCATGCCCGTGAGCTGGGCGGAGGCATCGCGACCAACGGTGAGCGCGCCTCCACCACGCTCCATGACAGCACCGTCCGTCACAATTCCGCGGGCTTCGGTGGTGGTGGCCTCTTCAACAACGGGGGTGCCACGACCCTCAACTCCAGCCGCGTCAGCCTGAACACGACCTCGGGAGTGGGCGGTGGGCTCTTCAACAACGGAAGCATCAGCGTCCTCCGGCTGGACGACAGCCCGGTCACCGGCAACCGGGCGGCAGAGACCGCGGGTGGCATCTTCAACGGAGGCCGCGTCACCGGCTCCCGGTCACCGGTGACCGGGAATCTGCCGAACAACTGCATCGGCTCGCCCGCCCCCGTCGCCGGCTGTACCGACTGACCCAGCCGCTGGCCACCAACCGTGTGAAGCGGGACGCTCTCCTGGAGCCAAGCCCGGTGTGTCGCCGTGCACGGGGTGCGATGAAGCGGCTCACCGACCGGGGGATGTGTCCGATCAGGTCGGGGAACCCCATGGCGTCGCCGGGCAGGTCGGTATCCGGGGCGGACCCCGTGTCCACCATCGGAGGGAGTTCGCCCAGGTGGACAGACGCGCCTGCGCACATCCGGGCCGAGGCACGGCCACATTGACGCCATGACCGCGCACTCGATGAGGGACCTACTGCTGCGTGCGCAACGCGACGCGGCCTTCGCAGAACTGGCACGTACCGACCCCGACACCGCCGCTGGCGACTACGACCTGAGCACCGAGGAACTGGAGAGCCTGAGGCGCCTCGACTGGGATCTCTACCGGTATCTGGTCCCCGCTCTCGCAGGTGGGGATATGTCCATGACACTCCCGCCGACCACGCTCACCGAGCCGATGCATCTGACCTACCACTCGTTCTCGGAGCTCGTCCGCGGCCCGAGGGGTCCCGAGGCGGAGGCCAAGCGTCAGGACCTGGTGGCTGACATCGCAACGCTGAGCGGCTCCGCCCGGCGTGCCAAGCTCGAAGAACTGATGGAGTACGTGTGAGCGCCGCCCAGAAGACCGTGCGCCGGCCGGTCGACATCTACATCGTCGGCCTCGGCATCCGCAACGTCCAGCAGATCACGCGCGAGGCCGAGCAGGCGGTGCGCCTGAGTAAGAAGGTCTTCACCGTGGACGCCGGTTTCGGCATCGACGAGTTCTTGAGGACCCTGTCTCCCGACGTGCGCAGCATGTTGGACCACTATGAGGAGGGCGGCGACCGGCTGCGCACCTACCGGGCGATGGCGGCCGAGGTCGTGAACGCCGCGGTGGACGACTCCCCCGTGTGCTTCGCCACGTACGGTCATCCGAAGATCTATGTGTACCCGAGCCATCTGATCGAGCAGGCCGCGTCGCTGCTCGGACTGACGGTCAGGGTCCTGCCGGGCATCTCGGCCCTGGACACGATCATCACCGATCTGAGTCTCGACCCGGGTCCGCACGGCCTCCAGATGTACGAGGCGACCGACCTGCTGGCGCGTGAGCGGCCCTTGCAGCCGGAGGTGCCCTGTCTGCTGTGGCAGGTGTCAGCCGTCGAGACCGCCATGTACACCACCAAACGGGGCAATGCCGAGCGGTACCGTCGGCTCCAGGACTATCTGTTGCGGACGTATCCGGCGGACCACGAGGTCACCATGGTCCTCAGCTCCACCTATGCGCTGCTGGAACCGTTGAAGGAGACCTTCCCGCTGGGGGAGCTCGCCCAGTTGCTGGCTCGTGGCCTCCAGGTGGGGACGCTCTACATCCCGCCCCTGAAGGAGCGGCCGATCACCAATCCCGAGATCCTCTACGACGCCTTCAACGCCGACCACCTTGAGCGCATCACCGCAGCGTCCTGAGTGGGTCCTTGGGGGTTCGGCGTTGCGGTGGCGTTTGCCGGTCCGGGAAGGCGAGCCGCTCTCCCTGTCGTGGCGTGACGGTTCTCGCACGACAGGGAGTCGGTGTGCTCCCGTGCTATGGGGTGGGATCGGCGTACGTCCTGAGTGAGGTGAGGATCGGGATGGGAATGGAGTAGTCGGGCTTCGGCAGGATCGGGTCGGGGAGCAGGGTGGGCAGCGCGGTGCTCAGCGAGGGTGGGAACCCCGGGGTGAACGACGGGGTCGATGTGCCCGGCTGGACGATCTGTCCGGGGGGTACATAGGGATCGGGCTCGTCCCGGCTCATCCAGATGAGGCCGCCCACGCCCAGTGCGACGACGAGTACGGTCAGGGTGATGGAGCGCACGCGCGGGACCAACTCACGTACCGGATCCGGCAGTTCAGGGCGCAGTTTCACCACGGTGAAGCCGGCTTCGTCCCCTCGTGCTTCTTCGCCCTCTCGGCCCCTCGGGTCGTGAGCGGGTTCGACGGACTGCGCCAGGTCGATGCCCAGGGTCATCAGATGAAGGGAGAGGTCGGATGCCTGATGGGGTTGGGCGACGGTTTGCGTCACCATGTCCCGCAGGACCGAGCGGGATCCCGAGCGTTCCCCCAGTCGGGTTCTCACCAGTGCGAGCAGTGCACTGGCAAGGACGTCCAGGGGTGGCTCATCGCCGTCCTGCTCCGACAGGCGCGCGGTCAGCGCGCGAGCGAGCGGCATCCGGTGCCCGGCCTCCACGAGATGGAGCACCTGGTGGAGCGTGACGGGCCGGGAGGTACGTGAGACGTCCCGTACTGCTTCGATCAGGGGTTCCACGAGGTGGGCGCTCTTCTGGTCGATCCATCGAGCGAGCCACGGCTTCCACGCAAGGGTGGTCGCCCCGCGGTAGCGGGGGAGGAGTCGGGCGATGTCGCCGTGGGGAAGGTCCGGGACGAGCGTCGCGCTCGATGAGAACGGAGGAGGTGCATCCTGAACTCCCCCGAGAGCCCGCAACCGGTCCGCCAGGTCGGGGTGCATGGATCCGAGTGCGGTCGCCGCGGCGGGTGTGGCGACCACTTCGTCGCGCAGGGAGGGGATCCTGTGCTGGATCTCGGGATCCGCCACCGCCTCGGCGAATCCTCGGAATGGGTCCTCCGGCAGCACGCCGTTCGGTGCCGCGTCGAGGAACACCTGTTGGAAATCGACCCAGAGCGGCTCGGCCACCGCCCGTTGGCACAGGGCCGTGCAGAGGAGGGGGGCGTCGCAGATCCGGGCCGCCTCCTGGTCCGCCTCCAGTTCCTGCCGTCTGCGGATGGGCTGGACGAGCCAGCGGAACAGCCGGGTGTAGAAGCCGATCAGCATCCGTGGGAGACCCGTGTACCTGGCGACTAGATTGTTCGCGAGGGCGAACCGGTCCAGGGATTCACGCGCGACCGTCAGGCTGATCTCCAGCCGGGCGGTGAAGGCGCGGACGCGATGGTGTCGCAGCGAGAGGTGGGCGAGTTCGTGCGCCACCACCGCGCGGACCTGGTCCTTCGGGAGAACGGCCAGCAGCGGGACTCCGATGGACAGGACCCGGTTCCCCGCCACCAGGCCCAGGAACCGGGTGTCCTCGACCGACACCTCGGCGGCCATCAAGGAGGTGAGCCGAATGTGCAGGGTCTCGCGGATGTCGAACTCCTCCGTCAACTCGCGGACGACCTTGTCGAGCACCGGGGCTTCGCGGGGTGCCATCCACGTCGTCTCGGCGTTCTCCGGTTCGGCCAAGAAGAGCGAGCGGCAGGTCGCATCGACCAGGGCGTAGACGAGGAGGGCGGTGCCCGCGCAGAAGAGGAAGTTGGTGACGGGGAAGACGGTCGCGCCCTCGTAGGAGGCGGTGTAGAAGATGAGCACGACCATGGCCAGCCAGACGAGCACCGTCGTGAGCACCACGAGGTAGAAGCTCAGCAGGAGGGCGGCCACGAAGGTCAGCCTGATGAAGTGGCTCACCACGGCCGCTCCTGCCGTTCCGCTCGTTGCTGTGCTTTCAGGCCCAGGCGCAGCGACTCCACGGTCTTGCGCAGGAGGAGCAGCAGCGGGTCATCGCGACGAGGGGAGTCCAGACCGTCGCCCAGCGAAACCGGGTCGGGGCCTTGGGCCAGGAGGAAGTGCAATTTCTGGCGGGCCTGGGCGGTGATGCGGTCGACTTTGTTGGTGCTGGTGCCCAGGATCTCGGCGATCTCCGGGCGCTCGTACCCGTAGAGGGCGAGGAGGACCATGACCTGTTGCTCCCGTAACGACAGTTGCCGCAGAGCGGTGAACATCTGAAGGACCTTTCGGTGCTCGTTGGCCGAAGGGAGGGCCGGTAAGGGGATCTCCAGATCGGTCCGCGACTCGAACAATCGCCAAGGGCGCCACCGCACCCTCTCGCGGCGATCGCGGACGATCTTGCGGATCATGGTCTCCTCCACCCAGGCGTACGGATGGGCGATCGTGTGCCAACGGGTCATCAGTTCCGTGCACGCGAACAGCGCCGCCTCCTCGGCCTCTTGGACGCTGTCGCTCAGCAGCACCCCCTTGGAGACGAGTGCGGGGAAGTGGGTCACGTAGAAGGAGTAGGCAGAGTCAGGCATGGGCAGGTCAGACCGACCCTCGGCGGATGGGTCGGTCAGGTCAGACACGGACCACGCCCCTTCCCTGCTGCCGACGCCGGTCGTCGACCGGTCGGCGGGCGGCGCCCGTATCCGGGGCGGCGGTTGTGGTACGGACGGTGCGCGCCGCGCCGTCCGGGCTGTGGCCGATCAGCGGTGCGTCCGGGCGGGAGTGCGGTGCCGGATGGACGAGCATCTGGGTACGTACCTCAGCCCCCCTCCGCACTCCGTGCCGTGCGGCGGCTCCTCCGTGCCCGGCCGGATGCCGCGCCGCCAACGCGAGCGGCCACCTCACGACGTACGGTGCTTCCGGTGTCATGCCGTCTCCTTGCTCGGACGGGCACCGACGGGTGCGATGTTCATCCTCCGAGGCCCCCGAAGGAGAGTTCTCCTCGGGCTGGATCGGGGTCTTCTTCACGAACTTCCACTCCCCCGAGTGTGCGGTGGCAGGGCAAGGAATCGGAAGGGTCCTTGCCGGGTCGTCTGGTACGCCTCCCCCGGTCCGATGAGTGCTTCCGCTGCGGCGACCGCCCACCCGGTGGTGCCCGTGCCGGTGCCGTCGCTTCGAGGTCGCGGGGGCTGACACAGCACCGAACCACGGGCGGCCCGTAGTTGCGGCAGTCGTCTCCTACCCACCTTCGGGCTTCGATAAGACGGCCCGCCGTGAGCCCCCGCGGCGATGGAGAACGCTGGGCGCGCCGCTGTCGGAGCGGCAGGCGAACCGTCAGATGCGGTCGCGAGAACGCTGCCTCACCAGGGGGCCCACGGCGCACACCGGGCAACAGATGTCGGCCCGCGGCGGACGGGCCCCACCCGGCGCCTTCGACGGTCCGTGCTGTCATCGAACCTGCTGAGCCCGGTGAGGGCGCGGGGACAGACGGGCCTACTCCCTACGGCCTGGAGGACGTCATCAGATCCTCCGCCGCAACGAAGTGAAGGTCTCGTTCCAGAAGCCCTTCGATCACCGCGGGCAACGCTTCGACGCTCTCACGCCGGTCGCCTCCGCCGTCGTGCATGAGGATCATCGATCCGGGTTGGGCATGGTCGAGCACGGTGGTGGCGATCTTCTCCGGTCCGGGTCGGGCCCAGTCCCAGGAGTCGACGTCCCAGAGGGCGAGGGCGGGGCCGTCCGCCATCAGTTCGCCCAGGGCCTCGGGAGTGCGTGCACCGTAGGGCGGGCGGAAGAGCGTCGGCACCTGGTCGACCGATCGTTCGAACGCCTCGCTGGTCCGCTCGATCTGAAGCCGGAACTGTGTGTGGGTCAGATCCGGCAGGAACGGGTGTGACCAGGTGTGGTTGCCGAGGGAGTGTCCGGCTTCGGTGATGCGCCGCACCTCGTCCGGGAGAGCGTTGACGTGCTGGCCGACGCAGAAGAAGGTGGCGCGGACGCCGTAGCGGTCGAGGATCTCCAGGACTTGGCGGGTGAAGACGGGATCGGGCCCGTCGTCGAAGGTGAGTGCGATCTCCTGGCGGTCGCGCGGCCCGTGGCGGAAGCAGCGGCCCGACCGTGTCAGGTCCGCCTCGATCGGCGCGCTGCGACGGATGCCGTCGTGGTAGTCCTCGTCCCGCCCGGTCTGTCCGCCGCCCTCTGCGGTCAACGGGGACAGGGATGCAAGATCGGTCCTCGCCCGCTCCGCGAGGGCGATCGCCGGGACCGATCCGAAGGCCGGGCGCGCGGGCAGGACCCAGGGGTCGGCCCGATGGACGTCGAGCCCGGCTGCGGTGAGCAGGCCGTCCACGAGTCCATTGGTGCTCTCCACGACGACGGCGCACCGCTGCCCGGACGTCTGCCCGAGCGTGCCGAGCCACTCGGTCAGCTCGGGTACCCGCTCGGCGCCCCATGGCGTTGCGGGGGTGGTGCGGTTCCCCGTGTCGTCGATGACCTCGACGACATAGCCGTCGGCGGTCCAGGCGATTCCCGCGTACAACATGCGTGCTCCCTATGCGCGGGCCCGGGCGGCTCGGTGCGACCGCGGGCCGGATGAGGTTCGTCGGGGTGTGCTGGCAGGACCCGCCGAGCGCCCGGCCCCGAGCAGGTCGGACGTCCAGGAGGGCAGGGCGGGTGCCGGTGTGAGGGTCGATGGGGGCGTGCTCTTCCTCGGACCGGTGGGATCCCGGCACGGATGGGCGGCGAGCCGGCGAGTTGGTGGTACGACATCGATCACCGCACTCCGAGGTACGGGCGCGTTCGCGGTCAGGTGCGTGACGAGTGGGGCGCACCGGCTGGGCCGATGGTGCTCGATGGTTCTGCGTTGGGGTCGTCGTGGGTTCCGGGGTCGTTGTGAAGGGTGTGGTTTTGGATTCCCCTGGTGCCCTTGGGGCCGGCCCCACCTTTGCCATGGACCGCTTGGGGATGCGGAGTGCCAAGGGATGCACACCACGGACTTTCACCCTCCCCAATCCGTTCTGACGAGGGATGTTGCGGTGGGAGCCATGGACGGTGGGCAGTGGCCGGTTCTCGGGCCGACACCACCGATTTCCACGAACTCTCCACTAAGGCGTCACAAGTACGACAGTGGCGCGCTATTGTTCGCGTGCCCCGCCGAATGGTCCAGACCATATCCAAGTGCGAGGGTTGCGCGCTATGCCCATGCCCGTCTTCCGCAACCTCACATATCGCTCAACTCCCCTGCTGGCACACGCTCATGGAGGGCATCATCAACGCATCGTCAGCTCCGTTGACCGTCCCCGACCTGCTGGATTCGCGGGCCGAAAGCCAGCCCGACAACATCGCGATCCAGGTGCGCGGCGGCGGTCTCCTCACCTACGGCACCTGGCGGCAGCGGGCGGTCCGGGCCGCTCAGGGCCTGGCCTCGGTGGGGATTCGACCAGGCAGTGTGGTCGCCCTGCGCTTCCCCGACCGGGCGTGGGACCACTACGCCGTGGCCTTTCTGGCCGTGCACTACGCGGGTGCCGTCGCCTTGCCGTTCCGTGCCGACCTCGCCGAACAGGAAGCGGAGCGGCTCTTCCACCTGTGCGGCGCGACCGCGGTGCTACACGGCACCGACGAACTGCCCCGATTGGCCGGCGTACCGGACCACCTCCTCACCGCCGTCATGGCACGCGGAGGCGACGGCACCGAGCCACCGTGCCTACCGGCAGCCCAGGATCCTGCCCAGATCATCGGAACATCAGGAACCACGGGCGTGACGAAGGGTGTTCTCGCGTCGCACGCGAATCTCACCTCTGGTCAGCGGCTGAACCCGCGCCCACGCCCCTACGCACACTCACAACACGCGATTCACGCGTTTCCCATCGGCACCAATGCGGGCCAGATGATGCTGTTGGGCGCACTGACCGGGGCGCCCACCACGGTGGTCCTGCCCCGCTTCGACGCCGAAGAGTTCGGGCGGGCGGTGGAGGAACTGGGGATCGGCACCGCGTTCCTCGTACCGTCCATGGCCATCGAACTGCTCAACTCCGATGTGCCGTCCCAGCGGGACCTCTCCAGCGTCCTGCTGCTGAGTTCATCGGCCGCGGCCCTGCCCGCTCCCGTCGCCCACGCGCTGGTCGAGGCGTTACCGAAGGCCACCGTCGTCAATGTGTACACCTCCGCGGAAGCGGTACCCGCACAGGTCTCCATGGTGGTGGACCTGGCACGGCCGGGTTCGGTGGGGCGCCCGACCGACCCCCGGGATCTGCGCATCCTCGATCCCGACGGCAGTGAACTGCCGGTCGGTGGGACCGGCGACGTTTGGCTGCGGCAACCGGGCCCCGCACGCAGCTATGTCGGCAACCCGGCCGCGGGCTCGACCGTCTTCCGCGACGGCTGGGTGCGGATGGGCGACTTGGGACGTCTGGACGAAGACGGCTATCTGCATCTGGTGGACCGGGAGGGCGATGTCATCAAATCCGGTGCGCTAAAGGTCTCCACCCTGCGGATCGAGGACGCGCTGCACGAGCATCCCGGCGTGGCGGACGCGGCGGCGCTCGGAGTACCGCATCCCGTGATGGGTTCCGTACCGGTGGCCGTGGTGGTGCCTGCCACTGGTGGACTGGACCTCGATGCCCTGCGGCTGTTCCTCAGTACCCGGCTGAGCCGGCCCGAGCTCCCGGTGCGCGTGCTGATCGCCGAGGATCTGCCGCGCAACGCCACCGGCAAGGTGGTCAAACATCGACTGCGCCCGCTGTTCGATGCCCCCGAGGCAACGCGGGCGGCCACGTCGGCACGGTTCGGCCGGTCTCCGGCCACCACCACGGAACTGGGCCTCGCGGAGCTCTGGCACGAGGTGTTGGGCCGCCCGGTGCGCGCTGTGACGGACGAGTTCTTCGCCCTCGGCGGCGACTCCTTCCGAGCCGTTCAACTGGCGACGGCCGTCTCCGAGCGGTTCGGGGTGGAGGCGGGTTCCGCACTGGTCTTCGGCCGCCCGTCCCTGCGGGCCCAGGCCGTGTGGTTGGACGCAACCGCCGTCCCGGCCCCGATCACGGGCCCGGGCGGAGACGCCGAGGAAGTGGTCGTCCCTGCGTTCCTGCGGGCTTTGCGCGCCCAGCCCCACGTCGTTCCGCTGACCAGCCAACAGGAGAACTTCCTGGATTGGATGGCCGAGGAGGGCGGGCGGGACGTGGGCGCCGTCACCGCACTCTTCCGGTTGACCTCCCCCATCGATGGGCCGATGCTCGGCGAGGGCCTGACGGAGTTGGTCCGACGGCATCCGTCCCTGCGTACCCGCTTTGTGCCGGTACCGAGCGACGTCCGCGGGCTGGTGCGAACCGTGCTCGACGAGGAGCCCCGGGCCCGGGTCAGTCTGGTGGACGCGCCGGGCGCGACCGATGCAGAGGTCAACGCCCTGGTCATCGCGGAGCGCGACCGGCTCACCGACCTCGGTGAGGACCCCACGACCCGTCTGCTGGTCGTCAGCCGCGCACCCGAGGACCACATCGTCCTCCTGGCGGTGCATCACATGGTGGCCGACGGCTGGTCCATCGGTGTGCTCCTGCAGGAGTTGGCGCTCAGCTATGACGCACTGCGACGTGGCCGGACGCCTCGACTGCCCGAGCAGGCGATGCCGTACCAGGATCTGGTGCGATGGTCGAACTCCCGGTGGGAAGCCGGTCGTCAACACTTCGCCGCCGCGCTCGCCGGCGCCCCGAGCGCACTCGATCCCTTCCCGGGCCGACGCACCGTCGACCAGGTGCACACCCTGGCGCACCCCTTCAGCATCGACGCCGAAGCCGCGGGCCGGCTGCGGGAGCGGGCCGGACTGTTGGGGGTGACCCCCTTCATGGCCGTCGCCGCGCTGTGGAGCGGGCTGTTGGCGGCCCGTAGTGGGCAGACGGATGTGGTGTTGATGACTCCCGTGCCCGGCAGGACCAGGCCGGAAGCGCAGCGCGTGGTCGGTTGTCTGGTGCAGTCCCTGCTGCTGCGCGTGGACTGCTCCGGTGGGCCGGGCTTTGCCGAGTTGGCCGAACGGGTCCGGGTGGCTGCCACGGGGGCGCTCGACCACCAGCTCTACCCGTACGCCGAGTTCAAACCGTCCGTGGTCGCGTTCCCCGCCTGGTTGCGCTACGAGAACTGGGCCGCCGACGCCCATCTGCCCGGCGTGAACTGCGAGCCCTGGCATGTGCCGCGCGGCACCACCGTGCCATGGCCGTTGCCCGGCGGTGACCTCGGCGTGCCCGAGTTGACAGCCGTCGAGCGGTCGGACGGTGGTCTCGACTGTTGGATCCAGTTCAATTCACTGGCGTTCGAGCGGGATGACATCACCGCTCTGGCCGCCGAATTCACGGTCGCGCTGGTCGCAGCCGGCCGCTGAGCGCCGCTGTGACCGAGTCGCCGGGCCGGGGCTCCCCATCGCCACGCCCCGGCCCTTCCCCTCGATCCCCCAGTGCGGCCCCGCCCGTACCGACGCCGGACAGACTGAGGAATTCCTGTGATCAGCATTCCCACCGGACCCGCCCAGCAGGGCATCTGGGTCAATGAGCGGCTTGCTCCGCTCGGCTCCGTCCACCACATGCCGTTCGCCGTGCACTTCGAAGGCGCACTGGATGAATCGGCGCTGGCCGCCGCCTGTGCCGACCTCGCCGACCGGCACCCCGTCCTGGGGATGACCGTCCGGGAAGACCATGGACTGCCGGTGCTCACGGCCGGCCCGCCACCAGGTCTGACAGTGCATCAGTCATCTCCCGAACGGCTCGCCACAGAACTCGCCGGGCTCAGCGCAGAGCCGTTCGACCTCGCGACGGGACCACCGGCCCGCTTCACCCTCCTGCGCATCGACGAATCCCGGGCCACACTGCTGGTGGTCGTGCACCACATCGCCTTCGACGGCACCTCCACCGATGTGTTCCTGCGCGATCTGGCGGACTGCTACGCGCACCGTACGGGTACGGGCCCGGCCCTTGCCCCCCTCCTGCCGTCGCGACCACACGACCAGGGCGAACCGGGCCCCGATGCACTCGCCGCGGCCAAGGCCCACTGGGCCGGTAGACCGCTGCCCGAGGCCGATGTCCTGCTGCCCGGGCTGACCGACCGCCCGGACGGGGTCGGGCCGGGCGCGGCCGTGGCCTTCGACCTGCCCACGGAGCTCCGCGCGGAGTTGATCGTGACCGCCGACAAGCTCGGTGTCACCCTCTTCGAACTCCTGCTGACCGCGCTGCACACCCTGTTGTTGCGCTACGGCAACGAGCACCCTGCGGTCGCCGTCGACCTCGGTACGCGAGGCACGGACGCGGCCGAGCGGATCGGGGCGTACGTCAATGAGCTGCCCGTGGTCACCACACCGCGACCCGGGATGTCGTTCGGTGAGTTCGCCCGTGAGGTGCGTTCCGAGCTGCGCGGTTGCTATCCGCACCGCCGGGTGCCACTCGCCCGTGCCGTCCGCGGGCTACGGCCCGGTGTGGCGCTCGCACCGGTCTCCTTCACCTATCGCCGGCGCATCGCACCGGTCGTGTTCACGGGGTTGCGCAGCACGATCGACTGGGTGCTCTTCCCCGGCACGGCGCGGGGTGCGCTGCGGGTACATCTGGTGGACGGGCCTGATCGGCTCGGCGTCCTGTTGATGCACCGGACGGAGGTGCTCGCCGGGCCCCAGGTCGAGCGGATCGGTGCCCATCTGCGACGGCTACTCGCCGCGATCGCCGTGGCTCCCGGCACCACGCTCGCGGACCTCCCGCTCCTGGACGAGGCGGAGTCGGCCCCGTTGCGCGGCCCCACCCCCGCCGCCGATGCGGCGGACGCCACTTTGCCCTCCCTGTTGCTGGGCTCCTTCACGACGCATCCCGCACGAGTCGCCGTGGTGACGGCCGGACGCACCCTGTCCTACGCCGAGTTGGCTGAAGGCTCGATCCGACTGGCCCACCATCTCGTCGAGGTCGGAGTCGGCCGGGGGACCGTGGTGGCTGTCTGCGCCGAACGGTCGCCGGAGATGCTGGCCGCCGTGCTGGCGGTCACACTGGCCGGCGGGGTCTATCTGCCCGTCGATCCCACGTATCCGACGGAACGCATCGCCCATGTCCTCGCGGATGCCGGAGCTCCGGTCGCCTTGGTCCAGCAGCGCACCGCCGAGCGGGTCGCCGGACACGGCCGGACGGTGTTGTTGGACGATCTCTTCGAGACCGCACCGGCTTCACCTGCTGCTCAGGGGCAGCCCCTGCCCACCGTGGCCCCGAACGATCTCGCCTATCTCATCTACACCTCGGGCTCCACCGGTAGGCCCAAGGGCGTGGAGGTGCCGCACGGGGCCCTGGCCCATCTGCTGTTGGCCTTCCGCGACCAACTTCTCACCACGCCCGATTCCGTCTGGCTGGCCGTCACCTCGCTCTCCTTCGACATCTCGGCGCTGGAACTGTTGTTGCCCCTGGTGTCGGGCGGTCGGGTGGTGATCGCCGATGCATCGCAGGTACGGGACGGCAGGGCGTTGAGCGAACTCGTCGAACGCCATGCGGTCACGCATGTGCAGGCGACCCCGTCCGGATGGCGGCTCATGCTGGAAGCCGGGCTGACCGCCCCCGCTCTCACCGCCCTCAGCGGCGGCGAGGCGCTGCCCCTGCCCCTCGCCCGCCGGCTGCGCGCCCGGGTGGGACGGCTCTGGAACGTCTACGGTCCGACCGAGGCCACCATCTGGTCCACCAGCGCCGAGGTTCCACCCGCGCCGGACGAGGTGAGCATCGGTAGGCCGATCGCGGGTACGACGGCCCTGGTCCTGGGCCCGGACGGACGTCCCGTACCGCACGGTGTGACGGGTGAGCTGGCGCTCGGCGGTGCGGGTCTGGCACGTGGTTACCGGGGGCTGCCGGAGCTCACCGCCTCCCGCTTCGTCGCCGATCCCGGGTCCGGATCGCGCTACTACCGCACCGGCGATCTGGCCCGGGTGCGCTCGGACGGCGCCCTGGACTGCTTCGGTCGGCTGGACGACCAGATCAAGTTGCGCGGCCACCGCATCGAACTCGGCGAGATCGAGGGGCGGTTGCAGGAGCACCCCGCCGTGGCGGCGGCTGCCGTCGCCGTGCACGGGAGGGCGGACGACCCCGCCGGTCAGGTGCTCGTCGGCTACCCGGTGTGGCGTTCGGGGGTGACTGCGCCCGACCCCGCCGAGCTGCGGTCCTTCCTCGCCCGCACACTGCCGGACGTGATGGTGCCCGGTGTGTTCCACGTGCTCGACGCGTTGCCCCTCACACCGAACGGCAAGACCGACCGCGGGACCCTGCCGATCCCGGTCCACGAGCAGCCGACCGCAACCGAACCAGCCGACGAACCGTGGGACGAGCTCACCTCGGAGGTGGCGGCCATCTGGTGCGAGGTGTTGGGGCTGCCGTCTATCGGGCGGTACGACGACGTGTTCGACCTCGGGGCGCACTCCCTGACGATCACGCAGGTCGCTTCGCGGATCCGACGCCGCCTCGGGGTGGAGGTACCTCTCCAGGTGTTCTACGAGGAGCCGACGGTGGCTGCCGTGGCGGACGCCGCCGCGTTGGAACTGTTGGCGGAGGAGCACTGATGGAACGCCTCGAAGCCGGCCTCCCCACGCCGACCGCAGCTTCCGAAGCACGCCGTCCTCGCCCCGCTTTGAGCGCCCAGCAGCGGGCGCTGTTGGCCCGCAGGCTGAAGGAACGCACCACGGACGCCGACCTCTCCCCGACCATCGGGGCCCGCCCGCCCCAGACGCCAGTGCCGCTCTCCCTTGCCCAGGAACGCCTCTGGTTCATCGAGCAGTTGACGCCCGGGACCGCCTCCTACGTACTCCCGACGGCCGGGCGACTGCGTGGACCGCTCCAATCCCGGGCACTGGCCGAGGCACTGCGTCGCGTCGCGGTCCGGCACGAGCCGCTGCGCAGTGCCTTTCCCGCCGATGAGGAAGGCGCGCCCCGGTTGCACATCATCCCGGCCACCGAGTTCACCGTGCCGTGGGAAGTGCGCGATCTGAGCGGTCTGCCCGTCGACGCACGGGAGGAGGCCGCCAGGGCCCTCGTCGAGGCGGAGGTGGATCGGCCGTTCGACGTGGTGGCAGGCCCTCTGCTGCGGGGGCTGCTGCTCCGGTTGGACGGCGAGGACCACGTGCTGGTCATCTGCCAGCACCATCTGGTCGGGGACGGCTGGTCCGCCGGGCTGCTGCTGGATGAACTGCTGCAGGGCTACGAGGAGTTGGCGCTCGGTGGTGAACCCGAACCGCGCCCGCTCACGGTGACCTACGGCGACTTCGCGCACTGGCAGCGAGAGCGCCAGGAGCGCCCGCAGGCCGCCACCGACCTCCAGTACTGGTGTGACTCCCTGGCCGGGGTGCCACCGCTGGACCTGCCCACCGACCGACCGCGCCCCGCCCTGCCGGGGCACGGTGGAGCGACCTTCACGTTCCGGCTCGATCCCCGGACGTACGAGGCCGTCCGTGCACTGGCGCGCGCTCAGGGCGCCACCCTCTACATGACGCTGCTCGCCGCGTTCCAGATCGTGCTGGGGCGCTGGTCGGGGCAGCGGGACTTCGCCGTCGGCACCCCGTTCGCGGGACGCGTGGTGGAAGAGACCGAATCGTTGATCGGCCTCTTCAGCACCATGCTGCCGCTGCGGGCCGACTTGAGTGCGCCGGTGGGAACCACGGGGTCCGGCGGAGCGCGAACCGCAGTCGAGTCGCCCGACTTCACCACCGTGCTGGCTCGGGTGCGGACCGCGGCGCTCGGCGCCCAGCAGCACCAGGAGACCCCGTTCGAACGACTGGTGGAGGCGTTGAACCTGCCTCGGGAGGTGAGCAGACCGCCGCTGTTCCAGGTCTCCTTCGCCCTCCAGAACCAGCGTGCACAGGAGTTCCGGCCCCGGGAGCTCATATGGCGAACGTTCCCGTTCGAGGGCAGCGGCGTCCATCTGGACCTCGGGTTGTACTGCACCGAGACCGATGGCGGTCTGGACGCCTTCCTCACCTACCGCACCGATCTCTGGGACGCGGCCACCGTCGCCCGGCTGGCCGGACACTGGCAACGGGTCCTCGGCGCTGCCGTCGCCGATCCCCGTACACCGATCGACCGGCTGGCGTTGCTGACGCCGGAGGAACACCACCAGGTCCTGACCGAGTGGAACGACCGGGGTACGGCCGTGCCGGCGGCCGGCACGCTCGCCGATGCCATCGCCGCACAGGTGGCCCGCACCCCGGACGCGATCGCCCTGGTGCACCGGGGCGGGCAACTGTCCTTCGCCGATCTCGACCGGCGCGCCAACCGTCTCGCCCATCTGTTGCGCACCTTCGGCGCGGGCCCTGACACGCTCGTGGGAGTGTGTCTGGACCAAGGGCTGGACCAGGCGGTCTCCCTGCTCGCGGTCCTCAAATCGGGTGCGGCGTACGTTCCGCTCGACCCGGAGCAGCCCCGCGAGCGCCTGCGCCACATGCTGACGGACTCACAGCCGGTGGTGTTGCTCAGTACGGGCGCCCATCGGGGACTGCTGGCCGGTTCGGCCGCTCCGGTGCTGCTCCTGGAGGAGGCGGAGGCTGATCTCGCCACCGCACCAGACACCCCACCGGACGGCGGCGCGGGCCCGGATCATCTGGCCTATGTGATCTACACCTCGGGCTCCACCGGAACGCCCAAGGGCGTGGCCGTCCAACACCGCCAGGTGCTCGTCTATCTCGCCGGGGTGCGGCAGCGGTTCGCCGAGGCCGGACTGCCCGACGGCGCCCGCTACCTCCTGTTGCAGTCGCTGGCCTTCGACTTCGGTCTCACCACTCTCTATCTCTCGCTCACCACCGGTGGTCGGCTCCATCTGTTGGCAGCGCGCACCTCGGGCCCGGAAGTGGCGGCCCACCTCGCGGACGAGGGCATCGACTGCGTCAAGCTCACTCCCTCGCACTTGGCGGCACTGAGCGCCGAGGTGGACGATCCGGCGGCGCTGCTCCCCCGTCGGCTGCTGATCCTCGGTGGGGAGGCGTCGAGTTGGGAGTGGAGCCGCCGACTGGCGCAACTGGGGGCACGAACCGGCTGCCGGGTGGTGAACCACTACGGCCCGACCGAAGCCACCGTCGGTGTGACGACCCTGCTGGTCGATCCGGAGCAGCCCGCCGCAGGTCCCACCACTCCCATCGGACGCCCGCTGCCCGGGGCCAGGATCTATCTGCTCGACGCCCATCTGGCTCCGGTGCCGGTCGGGGTGCCCGGGGAGCTCTGGATCGGTGGTGACCGACTGGCGCGCGGCTACCTCGGGCTGCCGGAGCTGACGGCCGAGCGGTTTCGCACCGATCCGTTCGTCGACGCGGGGACGGCGGGTCCGGCCCGGATGTACCGCACGGGTGACCTCGGGCGGTATCGCGCCGATGGGACGGTGGAGTTCCTGGGCCGCGGCGATGACCAGGTGAAGATCCGCGGCTATCGGGTGGAGCTCGGTGAGGTGGAGGCCCATCTGGTCCGGTTGCCGTCGGTGGCGCAGGCCGTCGCCGCGGCACGGGGACCGGTCGGGGAGCTCTCCCTCGTCGGCTATCTGGTGCCTGCCGAGTCAGATGCACCGCCACCGGTCGCGGAACTGCGCCGGCTGTTGGCCGAGCAGCTGCCGGACTATCTCATCCCGTCCCGCTTCGTCGTCCTGTCCGAGTTGCCCCGACTGGCCCACGGCAAGGTCGACCGGCGCGCCCTGCCGGAGCCCGGCGCGGGCGGGCAGGGGGACGGCACCGGGTACGTCGCCCCGCGCACCCCGGTCGAGGAGACCATCGCCGGGGTCTGGGCCGACCTGCTCGGCTTGGAACGCGTAGGTGCCGAAGACGACTTCTTCGACCTGGGCGGGCATTCCCTGCTGGCGATCCGCATGGTGGCCGCCCTGCGCCGACTGCTGGACGGACAGGCACCGCTCACGCTGATGGACGTCTTCCAGGAGCGCACGGTGGCCCGGCTCGCCGCGCTGGCCGGGCGGTCCGATGAGGAACGCGGTCCGCGGCGACTGCTGCACGAGCTGACTCCTCGACAGCCCCAGGATTCCGTCACGCTGAACCTGGTCTGTCTGCCGTACGGCGGTGGGAGCGCGGTGGTCTACCAGCCGCTCGCCGACGCCCTGCCGGCCGGAGTGGCTCTGCACGCGGTCGCCGTACCGGGGCACGACCTGGGGATGTCTGAGGAGTCACTGCCGTTGGAGGAGGTCGCCCGGCGCTGTGCGGAAGAGGTGCTGGCGGGTGTGCGGGGGCCGGTCGCGGTGTACGGACACTGCGGGGTCGGAGCCGCGCTGGCGGTGGAGTTAGCACGACAACTGGCGGCAGCGGGACGCGAACCCGCCGCCGTCTATCTGGGCGGGATCTTCCCCTTCGCCCGCCCCACCGAGGGTCTGCTCGGGCTGCTCTCCCGCTTCTCCGTGCTCGATCGGCGGCGCAGCGGACGGCTCCATCTGAACTGGTTGCGCTCGATGGGTGCCGATTTGGAGGGCTTGGAGCCGGAGCAGTTGGCGACCATCGTCCACAACGTCCGCGAGGACTCACGGGCGGCCGAGGCGTACTTCACCGAACGGTTGGCGCAGCCCGCGTGCGGGCTGACGGCGCCGGTGGTGTCGGTGATCGGCTCGGCCGATCCGGGCACCGAGTTCCATCGGGAGCGGTTTCGTGAGTGGGGGTTCCTCGGTGACACCACGGCGGTGGCCGTCCTGGACGAGGGCGGTCACTACTTCCTCAAGCACCGGGCGGCCGAACTCGCCGAGATCGTCACCGCGGTCCACCCTGCGGTGGTCGGTACCGGCACGGATGAGCTGACCCGTGAGCGCCGCCCGGAGCGGGCGACCTGGTGGTTGGACGGCGTGCACCGGGAGGATGCGCCCGAGGAGGATCCGGTCGATGCGGTGCCACGCACGCGCCGTGACACCCGCAGGTTCGTGGTGGTGGCGGGCTCGCAGCTGATCTCGCAAACGGGCTCGGCGCTGACTGAGTTCGCCCTACCGCTGTGGATCTACCTCGCGACCGATTCGGTCGCCTGGTTCGGCCTCTTCGCCGTGCTGGGCATCGCACCGGGGCTGATCGCGGCCCCCGTACTCGGCGGTCTCGTCGACCGGATCGACCGCCGGCGGGTGATGCTGTGCTGCACCGTCGTCTGCGGTACGGCCGAGGCGGTGCTCGCCCTGTTGGATGCGTTCGGCAATCTACGGCCGTGGCACGTCGGGGTGCTGATGGCGATCCTGTCGGTGTCGCTCACGGGCCAGCGACTGGCCTTCCAGTCGGCGATCCCCCAGCTCGTCCCCAAGCGCTACCTCGGGCACGCCAATGGGATCGTGCAGGTCTCGGGCGGCATCGCCCAGGTGGTCGCGCCGTTGGCGGCAGTGGGCATGTTGGCGGCGATCGGCTTGAGCGGGGTGCTCCTGCTGGACGTGGTCAGCTACACCGCCGCGGCGGCCGTGCTGCTGGTCGTGCGCTTCCCGCGGACCCTGCCTTCGCGGCGCCGGGAGACGTTGCGCCAGGAGATCGCGGCCGGCTTCCGGTTGGTCATCCGGCAGCGCGGCTTCCGTGCGATGTTGATCTTCTTCGCCGTGCTGAACCTGTTCTTGCCGGTGCTCTTCCAGTTGGTGTCACCGCTGGTCCTCGGCTTCTCCAGTCTGGGTTCGGTGGCCGCGGTGTCACTGGCCGGAGGTGCGGGCGCGGTGGTCGGCGGACTGGCGATGGGCATCTGGGGCGGGCCGCGGCGACGGCGGATGCGGGGGATGCTGCTGGTGGTTCCGGTGCTGGCGCTCTTCTGCGTACTGACCGGTCTGCGCCCCGATCTGCTGGTGGTCGGCGCGGGTGTGTTCGGGATGTCGGCGTCGCTCTCCCTGCTCAACGGGATCTATCTGACGATTGTTCAGGTCAAGGTGCCGCAGCGGTTCCACGGGCGGGTGATGGCGCTCAACCAACTGGTCGCGTGGTCCACCTTGCCAATCGGCTATCTGCTGATCGCCCCGTTGGGCAGCCGGTTTCTCGAACCGCTGATGGCGCAGGGCGGCGGTCTGGCCGACACGGTGGGCGTGTTGTTGGGAACGGGGACCGGCCGCGGCATCGGACTGCTCTACCTGGTGCTCGGCGCTGCGATCCTGGTGCTCGGTGTGGTGTCCTGGCGGATCCGGGCGCTGTCCCGGTTCGATCAGGACGTACCGGATGCGCAGGCTGACGACCTGGTCGGCCTCGCCGCTCTCGCTGCGGACCAGCCCGATCACGCTCGGACCGACAGGGGTGCCGTACGGGGGTGAGGGATGCCGGTTTGCCGCCGTCCGGCACGCGTCCCGCGGTCACTGCCAGCACGGCACGGCTGGTGGCCAGAATCCAGCATGGCAGGGCACTTTTGCCACTCCTCGGCGGGCCTCGCTCGCCCTAGCGTGAAGGGGTGGTCGCCGACCTGGAGCAACGGCGTCGGCGCCACCTCCCGTGAGGAACCCCCACGCGGAGCTCTTTGACCGCGCCGAGGGGGCGAAGGGTGCTTACGGGAGTTCCCGAGGCGGCCGGCTCCTCTTCCGTGGTGACCACCGGCCGCCGGTGGAGTGGGCGGCCGTCGCGGGCCGCCCACTCCGCACCACCAGTTGGAAGTCAGAAGCATCCATGACCAAGTTCCTGCTCTCGTTGCACGTCATCGCCGCGATCCTCGCGGTGGGACCGGTCACCGTGGCCGCCAGCATGTTCCCGCCGGTTCTGCGCAAGGCCCGGTCGGCTCCCGGGGAAACAGGGACGGTGGCGACGCTGCGACTGTTGCACCGCATCTGTCGCAGCTATGCCGCGGTCGGGATCGCCGTCCCCGTGTTCGGGTTCGCCACCGCCCAGAGCCTGGGAGTGCTCACCAGTCCCTGGCTGCTGGTCTCCATGGTTCTGACGGCCGCCGCCGCGGTGATCCTGATCGTCGTCGTACTGCCGCAGCAGGAGAACGGATTGGCGCGCGTGGAGCAGGCGGGTCGCGAATCCACCGAGGGAGGTCCCGAATCCACCGAGGCGCCGATGACGGTCGACGCGGACCAGCGAACGGGAGCCCGGCTGGCGATGGCCACCGGTGTGTTCAACCTGTTGTGGGTGACCGTGACCGTGCTGATGATCGTCCGCCCTGGGTCCACCACCGGTGCGTAGAGGTCCACCATCTGGACCCGGAACCGGGCGCAGGCCGCGGCCTCCCCTCCGGTGGCCACATGGCCACATCGGCTTTATCCGCTAGGTTTTGGCCATGACTTCGGTGGTGGTCCTCGCTCTCGACGGTGTCGTCCCCTTTGAGCTGTCCGTACCGGGGCAGATCTTCGGTACGGCCAATGACGCACTCGGTCGTACGCACTACGACGTGCGGATCTGCGCACCGGGTCGGGAGGTGGGGACCGAGGCCGCTCTCGGGGGGTTCCGGCTCACGACGGAGTGGGGAATGGAGGCGCTGGCCGAGGCCGACACCATTGTCGTGCCCGGTCACGCAGGCTGCTTGGACACTCCGTCCGTCGATGTCGTCGACGCCCTACGGGCTGCTCACGCGCGGGGAGCACGGCTCGCTTCCGTATGCGTTGGAGCCTTCACCCTCGCCGCCACCGGGCTGCTCGACGGTCGACGGGCCACCACGCATTGGATGTTCGCCGCCGAACTCGCCCGTCGGTACCCGGCCGTGGAGGTCGACGGCGGCAGTCTCTACATCGACAACGGCTCGACCGTCACCTCCGCAGGGGTGGCCGCGGCCCTCGATCTCTGTCTCCACCTGGTCCAGCGTGATCTGGGTGCGAGCATCGCCGCTTCCACCGCGCGGCGCACGGTGATGCCCCTCCAACGGGACGGCGGACAGAGCCAGTTCATCGAGCAGCCCCATCCGGGCGAACGGGACACCGCCCTCCAGGCGACCCTCCAGTGGATGGAGGGCAGACTGCACGAGGCGCTATCGCTCGACGACATCGCCCGGCACGCGGCGATGAGCATCCGCAGTCTCAACCGCCACTTCCGTGCGCAGACCGGCACCACTCCGCTGCAATGGCTGCTGCGGGCCCGGGTGAACCGGGCCCAGCAGCTCCTGGAGACGACCGCGATGCCGGTCGATCGCATCGCCGCCGAAACCGGGTTCGGGGCTCCTTCCACCTTCCGTCAGCACTTCACCCGACACACCGGTGTCCCGCCGCAGGCATACCGCTCGGCCTTTCGCTCGCCGCAGCTCACCGGGTCCGGCCGCGTTCCTTCCTGAGTCAGCTCAGGCGGGCGTCAGCACCCACAGTCGGTGGTCCCAGCCGATGTCGCGGCAGCTGCGGACGGTCAGACCGGCGCGGGCGGCCAGCGCGGCAAGCTGCTCCGCAGAGCGCACCCCGGAGCCGAAGGCGCAGGTGAGACGCAGATGGTGGAGGGTCGCATCGACGTCATCGGTGTCGGCCGCAGTGACCTGCTCAACCATGATCAACTCACCGTCGGCGGGCAGGGCCGCGGCGGTCTCGGCGAGCGCGACCACGGCGTCCTCATCGGGGAGTCGATCGAGGAGGTGGGAGACGAGGACGGTCTCACCGCCGCGCGGCACCTGGCTGCTCTGCGGCACCAGTTCAATGCGGTCGAGGACATCGGTGTCCAGAATCTGCTCCCGGAGCAGCGTCAGCTGGGAGGGCACGTCCACAATGCGTACGGTGAGTGCGGAGAACTCCTTGACCAGCGCGTTGACCACCGTTCCCACCCCGTCCCCGGCTGCGGTCACGGTGGTCACCGACGACCAGTCGTACGCCGCGGCCACCCCGGGAGCGACCCAACGGGCCTCCTCCTCGACGGCGGCGCGGGCCGAGGTGCCGAGTCGGACGTCGTCGCGCATCGCCTCGGCCAACGTCCGTCCGCTCAGCGTCCGGTAGCCCGCGGCTCCGGTGCGGACCGTGTCGAGCAATCCGGCGATCGACAGGTCGAACGCCGCCTGCGCCCCTCGGAGGTCGTACTCCTCGGCGGAGTGGTCGTCCTCGACGAGTTCTTCGCTGATGGCGGTGAGGCGATAGCCGCTCTCGTCGACGTCGAACACCTCGATCGCCACGAGGTAGGACATCAGGGCGGCGAGCACGGACGGGTGGGAGTCACTGCGCCGTGCCAGTTCCTCCAGGTCGCGCACACCGCCGTGGACCAGGTCGACCAGGCCGAGGGTGACCGCCGTCCGGATCGCATAGGCGGGGGCCAGGTCGGTGAGGTCGTGCAGGCGCTCGTGTGCGTCGTCGTCCTCGTCCTCCACGGCGGCGGCGTCGACGCCCGGGGCGTGCGGGGTGTAGCGCCAGTAGCCGGTGATGTGGGTCTGTTCGCGCGGAACCTGCCGTTCTGTCGCGAGGTGGCGGCGGATGGCCTTGAGCGCCCCCGCCTCGCCCGCGGCCCAGACGAAGACCTGCCCGGGCAGCCACTCCACGGTGCGTAGGGCGTCCTCCAGCACGGTGGTGGTGCCTGCGGGCGCACCCTTGCGGGAGAGCCAGGTGATCTCGGCGTCGGCCGCGGTCGGCAGTTCCTGACGGTGGCTGTCCTCTCCCACCTCGATCAACACCCGGGCGCGGGTGCCGGCGGGCATTTCGGCGAGCCACCGTCCGATCGCCGGCAGGGCGGTCTCGTCCCCGATCACCAGCAGCCAATCGGCGCCTTCGGGGTGGCCGTGCGACATCTTCGGCCCGGCGATCCAGGTGATGACGCCGGGTTCGGCGGCCTCGGCCCAGGAGGAGGCGATCCCGCCCTCGTGGCGCACGAAGTCGAAGTCGATCTCGCCTGCTTCGGGGTCGTACCGGACCGGCGTGTAGTCCTTCGCGATCGGCCGGGCGTCGGCGGGCCAGTCGAGGCTGCTCACGTTCTGCCGCGGCAGGACCGGGGCGTCGTCACCGTCGGCGAAGAAGAACTTCACATGGTCGTCGAAGCCGTCCGAGCGCAGTGGAGGGAGTTCGAAGCCGTTGCTCTTGAAGGCGCGCAGTTGTTCTCCGCCGAGGGTGATCCGTCGCATTCCTGGCGTGACGTCCCTGACACTCAGCACGGTCAGTTCCCTGAGCACGATGGGAAAGGTGGCTACCGAACGGGGACTGCGGGACATCGCTGCTGCTCCTTCAATCGGGCGGATCGGTCCAGGTTAGGGGCAGGGCGGGAGTTCCGATCCAACCCTCCGCCCCGGACGTAGCACTGGGCGCACGATTCCCGGGGCCGGGGCCGCAGAGCCGGGGGCGTCGCCGGGCGGGAGGCGAACACAGGCGGGGACGGGCGGGTGCGCCGGTCTGAACCCGGCGGCCCCTGCCGCTTCGATGACTCGCACTCTGCCTTGGACCGAGATCGCCGGCCTGCTCCTACGGTGACCAGGGCCCATTGCCGGCCGCAGCCCGCCCGACAACGGGCTCCCCTGCCCCTGACGTCCCCTGCCCGCGAACTGCCCACGAGGACAGCAGCCACCCGTGATATCCCTCGCGTCCCCTTCAGCCCGGATCCGCCGCCCCCGCTCGCCCGCGTCCCGACTGCTCTGGCAGACGCTGGTGCACGCACGCCCCTACGTCCTGCGCTCCGTGCTCTGGGCGACCCTGCGCCAGTGCGCCTTCCTCGCCATGCCCTGGGTCCTCGGGCGGGCGATCGACGCCGGGGTGAAGAAGGGATCCCTCGCCGTCGTCGCCGGGTATGCGGGGGCGTTCGTGCTCATCGCGGTGGTCGAGTACGCCGGAATCCGCGGCTGGCAACTGTGGACCACACTGGCCGACGCCCACACAGGCGCCCTGCTGAGGACCCGGCTGCTGCGTGCCGTCCTCGCGATCGACACCGACACCATGCACCGTCGCGCGGGCAGCTTCGGCGATCTGACCACGCGGGCGACCCGTGACACCGATGCGATCACGGTGTGGGTGCACGGGTTGACGGCCTGGGTGGTGATCGCACTGACCGGAGTGGTGCTGGTGCCTGCGATCGGTGCGCTCGATCCGCTGCTGCTGGCGGTGGCCGCGCTGACGGTGCCCGTCCTCCTGGTGGTCAATCGCCTGTTCCCACCGTTGTTCAGTCGACGGGCGGAAGAGCTGTCCACGGCCCACAGTCGACGCAGCAGCACCACGGAGGAGTTGTTGTCGGCGCTGCTGTCCCTGCGCGGGGTCGGGGCGGACCGGTCGATGGTCGAGCGCCATCACGAGCACAGCCGCCGGGTCACCGGGCACACCATGCGGCTGGCGTCCGTGAGTTCCCTGTGGGAGGCGACCGCCTCGGTCATCCCCCTGCTGGCCGTCGCGACGGGACTGCTGGCCGGCGGTCATGCGGTGGTCGACGGCCGGATCACCGTGGGGGAACTGACCACGTTCGTCCTGTGGATGGGCACGGTGTCGCTCGCCGTCAATGTCATGATCGCCCGGCTCGGCGACCGTACGGAGGCACGGGTCGCGGCCGACCGCATCGCCGATGTCCTGGCCCTGGCTCCCTCCGAAGGAGGGATGTCGATCGAGGAGGTGCCCCGCGGTGCGCTGCGGATCGAGGAGTTGACGGTGCACCGGCCTGGGCGCTCGCCGATCGGCCCGTTGGGGCTGACCGCCGTGCCGGGCGAGTGGGTGGCCCTCACCGGGGCGACCGGCTCGGGCAAGAGCACCCTCCTGCGGGCGATCGCCCAACTCGTCCCGGCCGCCGGCGAGGTCGAGGTGGCGGGCGTACGGATGGACACGCTCTCGTCCGACGATGTGTTCCGTACCCTCGGTTTCGTACCGGAGGGTCCGCTGCTGCTGCACGGGACGGTGACCGAGAACCTGTTGCTCGGCGGGGACCGGCCGGCCGCGGACGTGGAGCGTGCCGCGCGGACCGCCGGGCTGGACCTGGCGCTCGCGGGGCTGACCGACGGCCGTGACACCCAGGTCGGCGAGCGCGGCGGGGCCCTGTCCGGAGGTCAACGGCAGTTGGTCACCCTGGCCCGAACGCTGTTGCAGGACTGTCCCGTCCTCCTGCTGGACGACGTGACCTCCGCCTTGGACGCCGGTACCGAAGCAGAGGTGCTGGATCGCTTGCGGCGGGCCACGGCCGACCGCGTGGTCGTGTTCGCCACTCATTCACCGGCCGTTCGCGCCATGGCCGACCGTGAGGTCGTCCTCCACGACGGCCACGTCGACCGGGGGTCGCTCCATGTCTGATCAGCCCATGTCGTCGGGAGCGCTCGTCCTGAGCGATCTCCCGGACCAGCGTGCCGTCTTCCGCCGTGCCGTGCCCTTCCTCCGGGGGCACCGCACGGCACTCGTGGCCGCCGTGGTCCTCACGCTCGGCGGCGCGGGCCTGGCCGCCTCCGTGACGGCGGCGATCGGACGGCTAGTGGACGCTGCGGGCGACGGCGACCGCCCCGCTCTGGTCCGCTGGGTGCTGGTGCTGTTCGCCCTGGTCGCGGCGAGCGGAGTGCTGGCCTGGCTGTCGCGCTACTGGCTGATACGCGTTGGGGAGTACGTCCTCGCCGGGATGCGCGATCGGGCGACCGCCTCGGTGGGATCCGCTCCCCTGCGGTTCGTGGAGGCCCACCGCCGGGGCGAGTTGCTGCGCAGACTGACCGGGGAGATCAACGGTCTGGCGTCCTTCGTCGGAACGACCCTGCCCGATCTGGCCGCCGCGATCGCCACGCTCGCCTTCACGGTGATGATGCTCGCCTGGTACTCCTGGGTGCTGACGGTCGCTCTGTTGGTGGTGTTCGTTCCGTTCGCCACGGTGATCGTCCGGGGGTTCCACGTGCGCGCGGGCCCGGCGTACGCCGAGGTGGCGGCGGCCGAGGCAGCGATGGCCGCCACCTTCTCCGAGTCGCTGCCCGCACAGGAGCAGCTGCGCATCAGCGGTGCCGTGCCGCGGTGGTTGGGGCGGTTCGACCGTGACAACGATCGATTGCTCAGGGCCCAGACCGTACAGATCCGTACGGAGCTCAGGCTCGACCGGCTCGCTCTGCTCCAGGCCGTCTGCGTGGGCGGACTGTTGGTCGTCAGCGCGGTGCTGGTGGGGCGCGGAATGTTGAGCGTGGGCACGGCCGTGGTGTTCGTGTTGTCGACCCGGGACATCTTCAACCGCTTCGAGAGCGTCGCGGCGGCCATAGGTGAGGCCCGTGAGGCGCATGTGCACCTGGCACGACTGCTCGACCTGCTGCGGGCGACCGAGCAGCCGGACGAGCCCGCGGATGCGCCCGAGCTACCGGCGCGGGGTGCTCTCACCCTCGACGCGGTCGACTTCTCCTACACGCAGGGCCGACCGGTGCTCAACGGGATGTCGTTGACCGTGGCGAGCGGGGAGCGGCTGGTGGTCGCCGGGGAGACGGGTTCGGGCAAGTCCACCCTCGGGAAGCTGCTGGCCGGCTTCTACCGTCCCGACCGGGGAGTGGTGGCCTACGCGGGGCACGACCTGGCCGGGCTGGGCCATGAGCGGCTGCGGACCAGGATCGTTCTGGTGCCCCAGGAAGTGGCCCTGGTGGACGGCACCCTGGGCGAGAACCTGGCCTTGGTGTCGGGTCGACCGGATCGAGCGCGGATCGAAGGGACCGTCGAGCAGCTGGGGCTGGCCGACTGGGTGGCTTCGCTGCCGAACGGTCTGGAAACTCAGGTGGGCACCAGGACGCTCTCGGCGGGAGAGCGACAGCTGGTGGCGATCGCCCGGGCGGTGCTCGCCGATCCGGCGGTGCTGATCCTCGACGAGGCGACGGCCGGTGTCGACGGGGGAACGGCCGCGCGGATCGAGGAGGCACTGTCGGTGGCAGCCGCCGACCGCACGCTCATCGTGATCGCGCATCGGGCGGACACCATCGGACGGGGTCGGCTGTTGCTGTCGATGCCCGAGGGGCGGGTGGCACCTGTCGTCCAGGCCCGCTCCTAGCGCTCCTCAACCAGGAGGCCCCCGGACCGTGTCACGGTCCGGGGGCCTCTTCGTCATGGAGCGGTGGCTACTTCCCCGCCGCCGTCTTGACCAGGATCGGGGTCAGCTCCTCGACCACCCAGCTGGCGCTGAGGGCGTCCGGGTAGGCGATGGACGAGGCCAGGGTGTTGTCCGAGGGAATGACCGCGTAGTTCTTCTTCTTGACCACGTTCAGGGACTGGAAGAGCTTGTTGGTCTCCAGCTCCGACGCGTTCAGCAGGCCCTCGTCGCCGAACGGGTAGGTGATCAGCAGGACGTCGGCCTCCAGCTCGTCGAGCTTCTCCAGGCTGACGCTGTTGTTCTTGGCGCTGTAGTCCTTCGCCTTGGCGGTCTTCTGGAGGCCGAGCTGCTCGAAGATGCCCGCGTCCTGGTCGGCGTAGGACATGAAGGTGATCTGCTCGGGGTGGACGACGCTGTACGTATACGTCTTGCCCTTGAGCTGCGGGTTGGCCGCGGCGGCGTCGGCGATGGCCTTCTCGTTGGCGGCGATCACCTCATCGGCCTTGGCACTCAGGCCGAGTGCCTTCGCGGCGCCCTTCAGACGCTCCTGCCAGGGCAGGGTGTCCGCGTGCTTCTTGTCGGTGTAGGTGACGACGGGGGCGATCGGCTTCAACTTGGCGTAGGAGCCGTCCATGTCCCAGCTGTTCATGCCCAGGATGACGTCCGGCGCTTCGGCGGCGATGGCCTCGAAGTCGATGCCGTCGGAGTCGTCGTACGTCTTCAGCTTGTCGACGTTCAGCTTGTCCATGGCGCGCTGCTTGTACTCGGCGACCTTGTCGCCGTCCTCGATGTCGGGCGTGATGACGGGGACCAGGCCGAGGGCCAGGGCTATGGAGGTGTCGCCGTCGGAGACGGTGGCGACCCGGACCGGCTTCTTCTCCACGACGGTCTTGTCCCATGCGTTGGGCAGCGTCAGCGGGTACTGGTCCTCGGAGCCGGCGGCGGCCTTCTTGTCGCCGGTCTTGTCGGAGGAGCTGCCGCTGTCGTTGGAACCGCAGGCGGTGACGAGGCTCAGGCAGGCGGCGGAGGCCACCAGCACGCGTACCGTGCCGCGACGTACCGAACGAGGGTGGGTGGTGCGGTTCATTTCCTACTTCTCCTGGGTGAGATCGCGCCGGCCCAGGGGAAAGATCTGGGGCCGGGCGGTGCGTGGATGGGGAACAACGATGCACTGGAGTCCGAACACGTCGGCGACGGTCTGTTCGGTGAGGACTTCGTCGGGGGTGCCCTGGCGGACGATGGAGCCGTCGCGCATGGCGATGATGGAAGAGGCGTACAGCGCAGCCTGGTTGAGGTCGTGCGAGACGAGGACGATGGTCTTGCCGGTCTGTTCGTTGAGATCGGCGAGCAGGTCCATCACCTCGATCTGGTGGGCGATGTCGAGATAGGTGGTCGGCTCGTCGAGGAGCAGCGTCGGGGTGTCCTGGGCGAGGGCGAGGGCGATCCACACCCGCTGGCGCTGGCCGCCGGAGAGCTGGTCGACGGGACGGTCCACGAGTTCGGCCGTGCCCGTGGCCATCAGGGCGTCGACGATGAGGACCTCGTCCGCTTCGGTGCGGCGCTGGCCGAACTGCCGGTGGGGATGGCGTCCCCGCCAGACCAGATCGCCCACGGTGATGCTCTCCGGGGCGATGGGTGACTGGGGCAGGATGCCCAGTCGCCGGGCGACCTCGCGCGTCGGCATCGCATGGATGTCGGAGCCTTCGAGCAGCACCGAGCCCGCGGCGATCGGCAGCAGTCGGGCCATGGACTTCAGCAGGGTGGACTTTCCGCAGGCGTTGGGGCCGACGAGTGCGGTGATCTTCCCCGCTTCGATGGCGACGGACAGGTCCTTGCTGATGAGGGACTTGCCGTAACCGGTGCTGATCTGCCGGGCTTCGAGTTGGTCGGTCATAGGGTGGCCTCCGGCCTGCGCCGAAGGATCAGCCAGACGAAGTAGGGCGCGCCCAGGAGCGCGGTGAGGGCCCCGGTCGGTACCGGGCTGATCAGTGGTGCGTTCTGGGCGAGGACATCCGCACCGAGGACGATGGCCGCGCCGATGAGGGCGGAGAGCCCCACGGCACGGTCGGCGCCCACCAGCCGTACGGCGATCGGGCCGCTGATCAGCGAGACAAAGCCGATCGGGCCGACGATGCTGGTCGCGAGGGCCGCCGCAGCGGCTCCCAGGAGCAGGGCCGCCAGCCGCGTACGGGGAACGGACGTACCGAGTCCGGTCGCGAGTTCGTCGCCCAGGGACATGCTGCCGAGCGAACGGTTGAGCAGCAGGGCACAGATTCCGCAGGCCACAGCGCCGACGGCGAGTACGGTGACGCCGTCCCAGTCGGCGGCGCTGACGCTGCCGATGAGCCAGCGCATGGCGACGGCGAGGCTGTGCTTGTCGGCGACCGTGAGCAGGTAGTTGGTGTACGCGATGCAGATCGCGCTCATGCCGATGCCGACGAGCACCAGTCGATAGGTGTCGACGCCTCCCCTGCGCAGGCTCAGTGCGTGGATGATCGCGAGCAGGACGAACGATCCGAGGATCGCGGCCACCGGAGCACCGAAGGCGAGGGCGGGCGCGAAGAGGAAGACGGTGGTGGCGCCCGCACCGGCGCCCGCGGAGATGCCGATGATGTCGGGAGTGGCGAGGGGGTTGCGGATCAGCCGCTGGTAGATCGCGCCGGAGAGCCCGAAGAGGGCACCGGAGAGCAGCGCCGCGAGGGCACGCGGAACCCTGATCTGGAAGATCATGTAGTCCGCGAGTCCGGTGCGCAGGCCGAAGGCCGCCGGCAGTACGTCGGCGGGGTCGACCCTGCCCACACCGCCGAGGAGGACGGAGGCGACCAGGAGTCCCACCAGCACCACGGCCAGCAGGATGACGGTGAGCGTCGTGCGTCGGGTCTTGGCCCGCTGGGTGCTGCGCAGCCGGGCCATGGTGGCGGCACGGGACGTCGTCTTGTCCGGCACGGGCCGGGAGTCGAGGATCGTCATCACATCCGCACCAGGTCCCCGCGGCGGGCGAGCCACACGAAGAACGGGGTTCCGATCGCGGCGGTCATCACCGCGACCTGGACCTCTCCGTTGTCGAGCACGAGCCGTCCGGCGGTGTCGGCCGCGGTGAGCAGGATCGCGCCGAGGGCCATGGAGACGGGGAGCGACCACCGGTGGTCGGCACCCACGAGCATCCGTGCGCAGTGGGCGGCGACCAGGCCGACGAAGGCGACGGGCCCGACGGCGGCCGTGGCGGTGGCGCACAGCAGTACGGCGATGGCCGCGGCGGCGAGCCGGGACCGTTCGACGCGCACGCCGAGCCCCCGGGCGGTCTCGTCACCGAGGCTGAGGATGTTGAGGGTGCGGCCGAGCGGGAGGGCGAGGAGCAGTCCGACGATGGCGAAGGGTGCGATCTCGCCCATGATCGAGCCGCGTCCGGTGAGTTGGCCCACGGACCAGAAGCGCAGATGGGCGTAGACGGCCTCGTCGCGCGCCACGAGCAGGGTGATGAGCGAGGACATCACGGCCGCGACGGCGACGCCCGCCAGGACGAGTCCGATGGTGGAGCTGCCGGCGTTGGTCCGGATGCCGATCAGGTAGACGAGCGCGGCGGTGAAGCCGGCTCCGATCAGGGCCAGCCAGAAGTAGGCGGTCACGCCGGAGAGCCCGAAGAGGACGATGCCGAGGACGACGAACATGGCCGCGCCCTGCTCGACACCGAGGATGCCGGGGTCGGAGAGCGGGTTCATGGTCAGGGCCTGCATGATGAGTCCGGAGCCGCCGAGGGCTGCTCCCACGGCGAGGCCGAGGAAGCTGCGCGGTATGCGCTCGGTCCACAGCACATGGGAGTTGAAGCCGGTGCCGTCCGGGTCCAGCAGGATGCTGATGACTTCGGAGGGCGCGATAGAGCGGGCACCGAGGCCGATGCTGCCGATCAGCACGGCGACCAGGGTGATGAGGCTCAGCAGCGCCACCGTCGTACCGCGCGAGGACTTGGTCCTCGCCAGTGGCGGTGGTGACGTCGCCAGCGGGGACGTGTCAGTCATGGGTCTGCTCTGGGCTCCTTACCTGGACAAGCGACAGGTAAGGTTACCCTTACTGCGATTCCCGGCAGTCCAAGGCCGGAGTCAGATCGTTCACACTCAGGGGTCAGATTGGCCCCGCCGCCTGGAGGTTGTCGTGGCCAAGAGCGCCCTGTCGTCCGAGGCCGGGACCACGGAAGAGTCCCGGACGATTTCCACCCATCCAGCCGCTTCTCCCGTTGTGCCCTCGATGGTGACTCCCGCGATGGCGACCGACCTCCACCTGCCGGACGGCCTCGCGGTGGGTTCCGGGGCACCGGAGGGGGCACCGGCGGTCGTACCGCCCTCCGTGGAGTCCGTGGACGACGACTTCATCGCCGCAGGCGGCCACCCCACCCACGTCCACGACTTCCACCAGTTCCTCTATGTGCCGCTCGGGCGGATCGTCATCACGGCGCTCGGGCGGGACTACGAGTTGTCCCCGTCCGTCGCCCTGTGGATACCCGCCGGAATCCCGCACAGCGCCCGCTTCGACCTCGACTCCCTGTTCGTGGTGGAGACGTTCACTACCGAGCGCCACCACCTGCCGTACACGGAGACGACGGTCGTCAATGTCACGGACGCCCAGCGCCGCATGCTGTTGGGACGGATGCGCTGTTCGGAGTCGCACCACGACGACTCGTCCGTCTTCGCGGCCCTGTCGAACGGCCACCCGGACTGCCTCCCGCTCCCCCAGCCCACCAGTCGTGCGGCGAGCACGGTCGCCAGGGAACTGATCCGGATGCCCAGCGATCCGCGTACGGCCACCGAGTGGGCCGAGAGCCTCTACACGAACTCCACCAGTCTGCGCCGGGCCTTCCGGGCGGAGACCGGGCTGGCCTTCTCCGAGTGGCGCACCCGGCTGCGTCTCAACCACTCGCTGGACCTGCTCGCCCAGGGGCATTTGGTGAGCACCGTGGCCGCACGGGTCGGGTTCGTCAGTACGAACGGCTACATCCTCGCGTTCCGCAAGTACTTCGACCAGACGCCGGGCGCCTATGTACGTCGCTCGTCCCCCGCGTCGGCGGCTTGAGCACCAGCCCGGTTCCGAACCGGATGCCCTGAGCCCCGGGATCAGCGGAACAGGTCCAACTCGGCCCGAACGGTCTTGCCCAGCGGCGCACGGTCCAGCACGGTCCATCGGTCGGCGAGCGCGTCCACGATCAGCATCCCTCGCCCACGGGAGTCACCCGCCGACGGCTCGCAGAGCTCGCCGGGCCCGGGCGGGTGCCTGTCGGCCCGTGCGTCCGAAACATCGATCACCAGCACCTCCCCCGGGACGTGCGTGAGGGCCAACTCGAAGTCCCGTCCGGGCACCCACCCGTGGGTGACGGCATTGGCGGCCAGTTCTCCGACGAGGACGAGCGCATCATCGGAGAGTTCGCTGCGGTGCGGGATGCCCCATCGACAGAACTGGTGGAGAGCGAGGTGCCGGGCGAACCAGGCGCCTCGGGGAGTGCTACCGAAACACTGCCTGAACACACGTACGGTGACCGGCGATTGCTGGGTGGCGCAGAATGTCATGGGTCCAATGTGGCGCTCCCCGCCCGGTTTCACCACTTCGGCAGGGCGCACCCGGAGGGTACCGGCCGTCGACCCTCGGGCCTTGATGTGACCGTGTGTGATCACCGACCCCGGTCGACGGTCCCGGTCGACGGTCCCGTTGACGGCCCCTTGAACACCCCGCCCTCAGCACGCGCGCCGTGACGGCGACGGGGCGCTCCCCGGGGCCGGACGGAAGTTCGCAGCGGCAGCCCGGCACGTACCACGCCCTGTACACGTACCGCATCCGGTGGGAAGTGGGGAATCGGCCAAGTCCAAAAGTCGCTCTAGCTGGCTTCCACCCCGAGTGATCGAATCGGTAGCGTCACTTCGAACACATCTTCGCGAACCCCGGACCCGCACCGGTCACTTCCCCTTGCGTGCCACACCCCGGATTGCACCACTCAGCAGGAGAGGGCTCACCCCGGCGAGCGCTTTCCGCGCCCATGGCGTACGGCGATCTCAATTCATCCGCACGATGGAGGCCCGCTCAGTGAGTTCCCTGTCCTACCTGGAGTTGCATCGGCAAGTCTCTCCGAGCATCGAAGCGGAGATCGATTCCGCACTCGATCGGCTCGGACCCGCATCGAGCGCCGTCAAGAGCGCCATCACCAAACTGCTGCGCCACCAGAAATTGAAGCACCCGCTCTCCGTTCTGCCACTGCTGGTCCATGCCATGGAGACCGGCACTCCAAGACCCGCCATTCCACTGTCAGCCGTACATGTGCTGTGGTGGACGTCGGCGTGCTATCTCGACGACCTGGCCGACGGCGAGGGCGGGGCCAAGGTCGAGGACCTCGACGAGAACGAGGCGCTCCTCGCCTCCCTGATCACGGGCCATATGCTCCCGGTGCAGCTCATCCAGGCGCAAGCGGTTCCGGAAGCAGTACGCGGAGCACTGACGGCAGAGATCACCAACGGCTGGATCGTCGCCGCCGGTGGGCAATTGAACGACATGCGTTCGGACGCGGGGCAGGCGACACGGAATTCTGTGATCACCGCCTACCGCGGGAAATCAGGTGCGCCCTTCGGCATGATCACCGCAATGGCGGCCATTCTCTCGGGTGCCGCGCAGGACGGAATAGAGCGGTGGCGCGAGTTCGGCTATGTCTTCGGGGTTCTCTGGCAGATCTTCAACGACCAGGACGACATCCTGTCCGGCCGCAATGAAGACCTCCTGAACGGTACGGTCACCTATCTCTTGGCGTGCGCCATCGAGGAGGCCACGCCGGCAGTGCGGGCGGATCTCCTGGCACTCCACGCGGACGCCCAGAAGTCAGCCGATGCACGGAGCGCACTCACCGACCTCCTTCTCGCGCCCGCCGTGCTGCGTCAATATCGGGAGGACATCCACGGGTTCCGTGATGAGGCGTATCGTCTCGTCAACGGCATAGGGGGCGATGCACATTACGTACCCGTGTTGCGGCAACTGGTGGACCTTTCGGCACAGATGCTCCTTCAGCCCCGGCCTGGTCGGTAGCCGAAGGGGCCGTTCAGGGGCTGAAAACACCACCTGCGAGCGGCCACCCATTGCGCTGGGGCGCCCGTCCTCCACCGTCCGCCGGTCCAGTTGCTCGGGCTCCCCCCGCCGTCGCCGCGGACGGTTTCGGGCGCCGCCCCGTCATCCGACGTTCTCCTGCACGGGCGGAGGTGGCGCGGATCGGGCGTGGACGAAGACGGCCGTGGTGGCCGCGGCGACCGCGCCCAGCCACCCGATCAGCGCGGCCACCGTCCCGGTGTCCGGCGCGGTGAGGGCTTGGCCACGACTCGCCTGCCAGGTGAGGACGCCCATGAGGCCCAGGAGCGCAGTCGCAGCGATCCACACCAGCACGACACGGTGGCGGGGCCCGAGGGACCGGGGGCCGAGGGTCAGCAGCAGGCCGATCAGGCTCAGGGCCTGCACGGCGTGGACTCCCACGAAGTGCGGGACCCTCAGATCGCCCGCGGTGGTGTTGAAGTTGGTGATGGGCATACCGGGCCCCCCGTCCACCTGGCCGACCGAGTGGCCGCCGATGATCGGCATCCCCAGGCCCCGGTCGGCGGCTGCCTCCTGTACCGCCGTGGGAGCGATGACCATCGGGACGGCGACCGCCATGCCCGCGATCGCGATGGCGAGGCCCAGGCTCAACGCCCAGGCCAGTGCCGGTGGCTGAACCCGCTGGAACAGCAACAGCACGATGGTGAGCAGGCCCATCAGGGCCGTCACAGAGATGATCACCAGCATGGTCACCGCCACGATGCTGACCAGACGCGTACTGAAGTTGAAGTGGCTGGTCGTACCGGCCGCCGCCGCCCGCACGACCCAGAGCACTTCGAGGACCACGGCGACCGCGGTGACCCAGGAGATCACACGGACGAGGCGTTGGTGGCTCCGGACGAACGTCAACAACCACAGGAGGGTCACGGCGTAGAGGGCGAAGGAGAACGCGAACCGGGCGGGTTTCGCCCAGGCCGGCTGCCCCGTGATCTCCCTCGGATCCACCGCCAGTCCCACGAGGGCGGCCAAGGTGATCAGACCCAGTACGATCCCGGCCCCCGTGAGCGGCGGGTTGGCCGCCCACGCCTTCTGCACCACGGCCCGCGGTCCGAGATCCTTCATCACAGCTCCGCCATCCCTCGGCTACGAGAACTCCCGTCCGATGTTCTCGATAGGACGTCCGACGAGCGCCGCGACGGGCGGAGCGGTCACCCGGCCGGGCCGTGAATCTGCGCCACCCAGCCCACCGCCCGCACCACCCCGCGCACCACCACCCGCACCGACGCATGAACGGGCACGGTCAGCCGGTCGCGCATACGGATGCCAAGGTGCCAGACCACCGGAATCCGGATGCACCGCCCGAGCGTGTGGATCGCGGGGAGCTACGCTCCCGTCGCGGCGGTGTGGGCGAGGAGTGCCGGGACCACGGTGTCCCACTGCTCGCGGGGAAAGACCTCGTGGCCCGTCCGCTCCAGTGCGATGAACCGGGCACCCGGAATCTCCTCAGCCAGTGCGACTCCGTGTTCGACGGGAAAGAGCGGGTCCTCGGATCCATGGAGGACGAGCGTCGGCACGGCGATCCGACCCAGTCGGTGTCGCCAGGGCTCTCCGGCGTCCAGGAGGTAGGGGTTGTTGGACTGGGCGGCGATGTCGTACGAACGGTCGACGGTACGGGCTGCGACGCGGCGCACTCCGTCCTCGTCGAAGGGCCGTGACGCAGCCGCGAAGGGGCGTTCGCCCTCGACGAGGGCCTCGACGGCGGCGTTGCGATCCGACCAGTCGATCGGGGTGTCCGTCTGTGTGAAGAAGGAGGCGATGCGGTCCGACATCGGCGGTAGGTCAGGGGAGTCGTGCCCAGGACCACCGGGGGTGGAGCAGGCGAGGGTGAGCGTGGCGACCTGCTCCGGATGGTCGAGCGCGAGGAGTTGGCCGATCGCCGCGCCCTGCGACATGCCGACGACATGGGCCGGGGCCGGGCCCAGGGCATTGATCAGAGCGGCTGCATCGGCCACCAGATCGCGCAGGTCGTACGGCGGGGCACCCACCGGGTAGGTCGTGGATCGGCCCGCATCACGGCTGTCGTACCGAATGACGTGCCGTCCGCCGGCGGCCAGTCGCTCGACGAACTCTTCGGGCCAGTTCACCAGGGAATGCCCTCCGCCGTGCAGCAACAGCACTGCGGGGTCGGCCGGGTCCCCGAAGAACTCCGTGTTCAGCTTCTGCCCGTTGACGTCGATCAGGCGCGCACTGGTCGTCATGGGTCCACCCTCTCCCGAGAGATTCGTTACGTGTAACGAATACGGTAGGGCAAGGTTCGTTACATGTCACGAGTACACTGACGCCATGTCGTCAGGAGCTGAGGTCGAGCAGGAGGCTTGGGCCGCGTACCGCCGTCTCCAGCTACGCGTGGACACACTCGTCGCACGCGATCTAGAGCAGGAATCCGGCCTGTCGATGCCCGACTACGACGTCCTGGCCGCACTGGTGGCCATGTTCGACCCCGCTCACTGCATCAGGGTGGGCCAGTTGACCGCCCGGATGAACTGGGCCCACAGCCGGCTGTCCCGTCAGCTCGGGCGGATGGAGCGACGGGGGCTGATCGGCCGCGAGGCGTGCGAGCTCGACGGCAGGGGCGATGACGTCGTTCTCACCGCGGACGGGCGACGGGCCTACGACGAGGCCACGCCCGCACACCTCGCCTCAGTGCGCCGCCATTTCACCGGGGCGCTCTCCCGGGACCAACTCCTGGCGCTGACGGGCATCGAGCGGTCACTTGTCCACCACGAGGACGGCACATCGGCCCGCTGACCCCCGACCTGCTCCACTGCACCCGGTATGCCTGGTTCGCCCGCGCTCAGCGGGGCCGGACGCCGTCCGTCGCTCGTGCACGAGCGCCGCACGACCCACATCCCCGATCCGGCACCGGCACCGGAGCAGCCCGCGTGACGAGGGCGGGGACGGGGACGGGACTCGAACACCCCGTCCCCGTCGCGCGCTTCGCCGACTCCTTCGCTCTAACAGACCTCGTAGCCACAGAGCAGCAGGACGCGCGTCACCTCCGGCAGTCGGCCGGGGAAGGAGAAGGAACCCAGGTGGCGCTCTTCCGCGCGGGAGAGGCGCCGATCGAGGGCGGGGTCCTGGAGCACCCCGTGGAAGAGGCCGGGCCAGTCGGCCGAGGCCACGCAACGCACCTCGGTCGGGGGGCAACGGTCGGCGGGCGAACGGCCGTGCTCGGGGGTGGGCGTGAAGTGCAGGAGATGGTGCTCGCCGGGGGTTGCGTCGGCGGCCTCGAAGAAGATCTCGACGCTGGTGATCCGCACGTCCCGACCGCCGGGTAGGAAGGGGAACATGCTCCGCCCCAACCGGAGCGCAAGTTCCCGCCCGGCCGTGCCGTGTCGATCTCCGGAGCGGAAGTCCTGCCAAGCCGCCGTCATGTCGTACCGCACGTCGAAGTAACGCACTCCGGACCCCGGCAGCCGCCGCCGGGAGCTCTCCTCAGCGGCCGTCCGCAGCCCGTCCCCACCCTCCCGGGCCGTGTAGTTCAGATGCAGCACCACATCGGCCACCGTGTCCAGGTCGAACCGGTTGTTCTCCGGCCGCATCTCGATCCGCCACCGGCTCACTGCACCCCGGAACTCGAAGGGCAGCTTGCGCTCGTCCCGGAAGTTCAGCTCGAACATGCCGGTGTCGTTCTGACCGGTCGACGTGGCGATCGCTTCCGTGGCCACGTACTCGTTGACGATGCGCGGGTCGTCCGGGAGCGCCCGATATCCGTTGCTCGGTTCGCCGTCGGGGCAGCACCCCGCCGCAGGCGGCCTCAGCGCGGGACTCGTCCGGGTACGGCTGCTCAGCAGGGTGAGCCGGCCGTGCACTCCGGCGTACGGGCCGACGACACAGGGGATCGTGAGGGCCACGTTCCTGATGCGCCGCAGATAGTGCCCGTGGTCCTGGTCGAACATCCACTCGTCGAGCTCGATCTCACAGCTGCCCGTCGCTTGGAGCAGCAGGAACTGTAGGGGGAAGTCCCGGCGGAGCGAGAAGTGCTTGGTGAGTTCGTACTCGCGGAGGTTCTCGTCCAGATACGCGTGTTCCATCCGGCGCAGCGCGAGTTGCAGCCGCTCCCCCACCACCAGGCTCTCCCGCAACTCGACGCTGCGTTCTTCGGGCAGGAAGTCGCGGGCGGTGTGGCCCCGCTCGATGTTGAAGGCGCGTTGGGCCTGGTGAGCGACGTGGAAGGCGAGTTCGGTCATCCGGTGGTGGAGGGCCGCCGTCTCCTGCTGGAGGTGGAGATACAGGTCGTGGCTGGTGAACTTGGATCGCAGATAGTCCCGTACCTCTGCCGAGTGCTCCAACTGCCTCTGGTGGCTGTTGAGCTCGTGCAGGGCGATGTCCCGGCGGCGTTCGGCGGCGAGGATCTGGCGCTCGACCTGTTCGAGTTCGATGTCGAGCACCTCCACCTGGTGGTGCCACTCCTCCTCGCGGCGCTCCCAGCCCGATTGGGTCAGTCGTAGTCCGGCCGTGGTGCTCGCGATGTCGGCGAGGCCGTTGGTGATCCGGGCCGCCGCGGAGAACACCCCGCCGAGCTTGGAGCCGACCGGGGGTTGGATCTGGTTGCAGGGGAACCCGACGAACATGTCCGGAATCAGACTCATGACCTGGGCGATGCCTTCGGTCACATTGCTCGCCGTACGCAGGGCCATCCCGGTACCGGTCAGGTTCTCGTGTTCGATCTCCTTGCTGATCAGCCCGTTCTGGATAAGCAGGGCATAGTAGTTCCGTCGCGTTTGGGTGATTTCCTTGGTCTTGCCCAGTGCTTGCACCTGCCAGTCTGATTCGCGCCACTGGTTCTGGCGGACCTGGGTCGCAAGACTCAGCAACTGGGTCTCCTGGGTGGCGCGCAGTGACGCGAGGTACTCCGCATCACCCTTCTCATGGGCGGCGAGCAGGGCGGCTCCCAGGGCCCGTACCTCTCCCGCCAGTTCGACGGCCTTCTGGACGAGGAAGGCGAACCGGTACGGGCTGTGGGGCGCGCACCGGTCGGCGCCGTCCGGACAGGACCGGCCGTCCTTCGGTTGTTCGGTCCCCCAGTACGGCATGTCCCGTTCGGGGTCGCCGTTGTGGAGCCGTGCGGCGTTGAGGCAGGACTGGATGAGGGCCAGTCGGTCGGCGCCCTGGTCATAGAGGGCGAGCAGCCTGGGGTTGATCGGCGCGGGTAGCGGGTCGAATCCTTCGACGGTCGGGGGCCGGGCCGGTGGGCGCGCCGGCAGGGTGCGCGGGCGACGGCCGAGCAGTCGGGCGACGGTGTCGAAGATCAGCCGTGCCTGTTCGAAGGATTCGGTGGTGTTGCGGGCGAGTTCGGCGTCGCCCCACTGGAGCAGGGTCTCCGTGTAGTGCAGGGTGATCGAGCGGCGTCGGGCGCGTTCTGCCGAATCGTCCGATTCCCAGCGCTCCTGCCAGCGCGCGTCGGACGACAGGGGCGCGAAGGCCAGGTCGTACCAGGACAGCGCGGCGTCGTAGCGGCAGTGGGTGCGCAGTAGGCCCGCGGTCGCGACGGCCATGGCGTACGGGGACGAGGGGACGGGCGGGGCGCCCGGCCGGTGGTAGCCGAAGTAGGGGTAGGCGGGCAGCGCGCCCGGATAGCCGCTCTCCGGGTCCGGTGGGTCGACCGGGTCGATGACGAGCGGTAGGGCAATGGCTTCGTCGGTCGGCAGGTCGTAGCGGAATCCGGTCGGTGCGAGCGGGTGGTGGGGTGGGGCGATGCCCGCGGTGATGCGGAAGGCCAGCGAGTCGGCGGTCCGGCCGAGGAACTCCAGATCGCCGCCGCCATCCGCGATCCGGATCGCTTCGGCTGATCGGCGCGGTTGAGTGAACTGCCCGTTGTGCACCCGGCACCAGGCGAGCCACACGGCGCGTTCTGCGTCCCAGTGGAGCAGTCGTGGCACGGCGGATGCGGTGTGCCATTCCCAGTCGGCCTGCTGGTCCTGCTCTTCGTACTGGCGGGTGTCGACGGTCCAGAAGTAGTACTCGTCGACGACCGGTGGGTGGGAGTTGCCGCAGTCGCAGTCACAGCGGGCCGTGTCGATGGTGTCGGGGTCGCCGTCCGCGTGGGGGACGAACCGAGTGGAAGCGGGAGGTTCTGCCGCTGCGGCGACCCGGACGAAGCGGGTGCCGAGGCGGATCGCGGCCTCGATCCAGAGCGGAAGGTCCACGGTCTCGCCGGAAGGCGCGTCCTCGGTGCGGCGTTCGTCGTCACGGTCCGGCCGGGCCGCCTCGGTTCCGGCCCCGTCGGTCCGAGGTGAGGGGGGCAGGGCCCGGGTCGAGAGCCATGAGGGGGTGGCGTGTCGTTCGGGGGTGCCGAGGAGGTCATAGCCCTCCCGTGCGGGGCTGAGGGACGCGATGCCTGCGGGTTCCGTGGCTTGGAGGGGCGTCAGCCCCGGATGGTCGGGCGGGCGCGGGCCCGGCCAGTGTTCCAGGCCGCCGGGCACCGCGATGGTGAGGGCGGACCTGCGCAGCTCGTCCGTGAGGAAGCGGAACGCCTCGCTGCGGTGGGCGTGTTCGAACTCCTCCCAGTCGATCCAGTTCTCCCGGTAGACCTGCCGGCCCGTGTACGTGGCCCAGAGGCCGAAGTTCGCGAAGCACCGCTCCCACAGCTGCCGGAAGGCGGGGGTGGCCGTGAACCGCGGTTCCAGTCCAAGAAGGGCCCGCCGGACGTAGAGCTGTACGGCGCTGATGGCCTCCTCGATCCGGGAGGCGCGTCGGCACGGCCCGGCGGCAACGTCGATCAGCAGCACTTCGGAGAGTCGGCCGGGTTCGGCGACCGGGGTGCCATCGGGGCCCGTCACCCGGTCCATGGCGCACAGATATGCCGTGAGCGCGGCCCTGGCGCGCTCACGCAGGCCGTCATTGAGGCGTTGGACGTCGATGTGCCGTAGGGGTTCGCCGTTCTCGATGCAGCCGTCCCGGACGAACCGGGTGAGGTGGTGGTTGCCGCTCTCGCTCTCGCCTGTCGCCGTGGCACCGGGGTCGATCGCGGCCCAGAGGTCGGGTCGGGCCGTCCGGATGTCGTCGACGAGGAAGTTCTTCCGCACCGCCCGCACCCAGCGGTCGGCGTGGAAGACGCGTACCGCCCAGCGTTCGTCCAGGAGGTCGGCACCGGTGACCGAGTGGCCGTCGTGGAAGCGCAGGACGAGTCGGGTGTGCAGCAGATCGACGCCCATGTGTCGCAGCAGATGGGCCGGGTCGTCGGGGTGGTTCTCGGCTGCTTCGTGGAACAGGAGCCACAGGGGGGCTTCGGGCGCCCGGTGGGTGGCCCGCCGTACGGCGGTGTAGTCGAAGATCCGCTCCCACCAGTCGAACAGCGCCTGTTGACGGCGGGGGGTGGGCCTCGCCCTGCGGTCCTGACCAGGGGCGGGCGGATGGTAGTTGTCCTGCACCGGCAGCAGGTTGATGTCGAAGTGCGCGCGGTGGATGGCGAAGCCTGCACCGCGGCGGTAAGACGACCTTCCGGTGAACTCGACGGGGTGGGCGAGGAGATAGCCGATCTCGGACTGGCCGTCGTCGGCCACCGGATCGTTGGAGAGCTGGAAGCGATGGGCGAACAGCAGGGCCTTGAAAGCTCGCTGGTAGGTGCGCCGGATGTCGCGCAGGGTGCTGGTGAACCGCAGCCGGAGCAGATCACCGGCCGAGCCCAGGGCGCGTAGTCCATCGCTGAGGGGCTGGTCCTTGCGGTCGCGGAAGAGCCGCTCGTACGGGATCGTCACGGGCAGTCCGCCGCTGTCGGGCCCCGCGTACTTGATCTCGAAGCCGCCGATGGTCGGGCAGACGTCGTCGGGGCTGTCGTACTCCGGGGGCGGCTGGACGAGTTCCACGGTGAGTTGGTGGACGCCCCGGCGCAGGTTCAGAGGTCCCGAGCAGTCCGGGGGTGCGGTCTCGTCCGGCCAGCAGTGGCTGAGAACGACCCAGCTGCGTTGGCCGCGGCGCAGGGAGACCCGCCAGCGCTTGCCGTGCGTGGCCCGTGTGTCGGGGGCCTGGCCGTTCGGCGTGGGCGCACCGGCGAGGAACTCGTATCGGCCCTCCTCGTCGACGAGCAGCTGACCGGTCCACCGGGCGGTGTAGCCCTCGGCGCCACCGAGCAGCCGGCCGTCCGGGTTGGCGAGGGCGAAGCCGTTGCGGGCCCGGACGAAGCGTTCCTGGTCCTCGGTCAGGGTGAGACCGAGGGAGGGGAGCACGGTGGGGATCTGGACGTTGGCCGCGTTCAAGGCGTCGTCGGGCGAGGTGAACGCGGACAGGGGTCCTCTGGTTTCCCGCCAGAGCAGGGTTCCGCCGGCCGGGGTCAGCTCGCCGAGCAGCCCGGTGCCGGTGAGTCCGAGGAGTGCGGCGAACGCACCGCCCGACGGCTGGTCCGGCCAGGTGACGGCGGGCGGTGCCCCGGAGTCCGACTCCCACGGGCCCGTGGCACGGTTCTCGTCGGCGAACAGTCGACGGAGCAGGGTCCAGGCGAGTCCGTCATGGCCTGCATGGCCTGCATGGCCTGCATGGCTTCTGTGGTGGCCGTGGTGGCCGTGGTGGCCGGGCCGTTCGGTGGTGGAACCGGGTCCGGTCCGGGTGCGGACATGGCGGGTCAGATGGGCCGCGATGACCCCGCAGCGAGCGTGGAAGCGGGCGTACTCGGCTTGGAACCAGGACCAACGGCGTTGTTCGTCCGGCTCCTGGAGAAGTCGTTCTTCCGCTTCGGCCGGGTTGCTGAAGACGAGCGCGAAGGGAGCGAGGTCGGCCCGGGGCCGGAAGTACAGCTCCTGGACTGCGGCCCGTTCCGTGGGTTTCAGCTGGCGGATGCGGCTGAGTTTGGCGATCACCGCCTCATCGGTCAGTGGAAGCTGCGCCCACAGTTGTTGTGCTGAGGTGTCGTAGCGGAAGGGGCCGTCGGGAGGGGTGTTCCACATCGCCGGGGAGGTGTCGTGGAGCAGTAGCGCGGTGCGGTACTGCCGGGCGGCGGCCGACACCTGGTAGCCGGCGGCGGTCAGTACGGTGGGGAAGAGGTGTTGCCCGAGCACCAGCAGCGGATCGGGCCCGCCGGCAGGGGGTGTGAACCCGAGGTCCTCGTGCAGGGACAGGGTGATGCGGGGCCAGGTCCACGCGGACGCCTCCTCCTCGGTCACCTCCACCGCGAGGAGCGCATCGCGCAGGCTCCACAGTGAGAAGCCGGTCTCGTCGTCCGGTAGTCCGAGCGGTGAGTCGAGGGCTTCGTTCTGCGGCTGGAGGGGGAACGGGTCGTCGCCGCCGAGGTGGTCGTCCGCGGTGAACAGGAACACCAGCTCGCCGATGCCGAAGTCGGAGGCGAAGATCTTTCCGAGGACTTCCGCGAATCGCAGGGTGTGCGTCGGACGGGCGTGCCAGGAGTCGTCGGGGCCGCCTTCGCCCGAGGGGGTGGGGCCGAACCCGGCGAGCCGGGCGAGGGTTTCGAGGTTCTCGGCGAGGAGTTTGCGGAACTCGGGCGGCCGGGGGCCGCAGCGGTGCCGGGTGCGGGCGTGCTGCTGGACCTGGTCGAGGAGTTCATCGAGGGCCCAGTCCCAGTGGGTGGACTCCGGTCCTTCCCACAGGGCGAGGAGAGGGGTGCGCCGAGAGCCGTCGTCCTCCGGGTCGTGGCGGTGCTGGGGCGCGGCGAGTGCGAGGCCGAAGTCGTCGCGCAGGATCTGGAAGGCGGCGAGTTGGCGGAGGAAGTCCGGATGGGCGGAGCCGTCCGAACGGAACAGTCCGAGCACCTCGCAGATGTCGCGCAATCGGTCGAATGCGTAGCCGCCGCAGGGAAGTGCGGTGAGGCTGCGCCAGAGCCGGATGAACACGGCGAGCCTGCGGAGCCCGGCAGCGGTGTCCGGGGGGTCGGTGAAGCGCAGGCGGTAGTCGTCGAGGTGGCACGGTTCGCAGTCCGGGAAGCGGGAGCCGTGTTCCTCTCGGTCGCGCTCGCCGCCCGGGTCATTGTGGAAGATCACGAACCGGGAGCGCCAGAGGTCGAGGAACTCGCAGTACGTCAGTCCGGTACGGGCCAGGAACTCGTCGAGGCGTACGGCGATGTCGGTCCAGTGCCACTCCCCCGTGGTCTCCTCGGGGAAGCCGTACAGCTCCCAGGTCTCGGGAGTGCCTGCACCGGGACCCGTACCGATGTCGGCGCCGTAGAGCAAGGTGGCTTCCTCGGGGGTGATGCCGAGGTACTCGGGGGCGAGGTCGCCGCGCACCGGGTAGCGCCACAGGTGGCGCTGGAAGTCGGCGGGTTCGGCGGCCGGGTCGAGGACGTGCTCGGTGATGTCGCGTCGGAAGCGGCGCAGGGTGTCGTACCGGCTGGTGCGCAGTTGTCGCAGATAGGTGCGGTTGACGTCAAGTGACTGGGCGTACGGCAGGACGGGGGCGCTGAAGTCCCGGCGCAGGGCCTCGTAGGCCGCGGGTCGGGCGACCGGGGTGGCCGGGGTGGAGTGCTCGGGCAGGGCGGCGAACAGGGTGGCCGGGTCGTGCGGATTGGGCATCCGGTGGCCGGCCACCTGGGTGCCGCTGGTGTCGTGGACAGCGCCGACGGGCTCATCGGGGTGGCCGGCGGCCTCCTCCAGACACTCGTTGACGAGATCGATCAGTGGCAGGGGCGTGGTGAGATTGGCATCACTCGCCCGTAGCTCTCCCAGGGGCCCGCGACGGTCGGCGACCAGATCGCCGATGGTGCTGAAGTCCCCGCCGGGGGTGGGGTCATCGCAGGTGGAGCGGGAGCTGAGGCGTAGCAGCTCATGGAGGTAGGCGACCGGGCCGAGTGGGGAAAGGTACTCCGGTGGGACGCAGTCCACCAGGCTTCCAGGGTTGACGGGGACGAATCCCTCGTCGCCGCCGTTGGCCCCGCTGTCCCCGGCGGCCGTGTGGATGACGTCAGCCAGGTCGTACGCGATCGTCCCGGTGAGCGCCCGGGTGAACTCCTCGACGGACGTTCGGCGCACCTGTCCCCGGCTGGTGAAGCCACGGGCGTAGAGCGCCTCCATCACGGAGAAGCTCAGGTCCTCGTCGTCGACGTCCGCTGCGAGCAGGGTCAGTTCGTCGATGGTGTGGATCAGTTGTTCCAGCCAGGCCCGTGCCTGTCGGTCGCCGGGAAAGACGTCGATGACGGCGGTGCGCATCCGGTCCCGGTCCCACCCCGTACCGAAAACGAACGGGTCCGTGCCACTGGCGTCGTAGAAGCCGGTAAACCGGTTGAGGGGGTCGTCCGTGAGTTCGCGAAAGCGGGGCGGTCCTTCCGGGGTGGGGTCGTCGCGGTCCCCGGGCTCGGTGCGGAGCGTGAAGAACTTCGCCACGTGTCGGATGAAGGCGTTGACCCGGTCGTCGGGGCTGCCGCCCGTGATGAAGGGGGGCAGCAGCAGGACATCGACCGGTCGGCCGAACCTCTCCCGCCACTCGGCGGGAGTCCGCTCGGCGAGTTGGGCCGCGGAGGAGACGGGGAACGCCTTGATCGCGGCGATCAACCGGGCGTGGCCGGCGGTCAGGGCGGTCAGGACCAGTTCGAGATGGGGCGCGGCCCATTGGACCGGGCTGGTGGGAGCCGCCCAGAAACCGTCGGTCGACTCTTCCTTGACGGTGAGCCAACTCTCGACGAGCGACCGTACGGAAGCGACGGGAAGGGTCGCCGCCGGGCCGGTGGCCGCGCCCAGGGCGCGGAGTCTGCGCGCCGCCTGGGAGATGTTGGCGAGCGGGCTGCCGGTCAGTGGTGCGACGAACCCGACGCCGTCCTCGTCGGCCTCCTCCTCCAGTACGCCGAGGGCAACGGCGGCGCGGAGGGTGTCCCGGGTCTGTCCCGGCTCGGCGAGTAGCGCCAGTTGGTAGCGCTTGTCGGCGGTGACCGAGGTCGGCATGGTCGCCGAGAGGACGTAGAAGTACGCGGCGGGCACGCCGAACCGAGGCTCCGGCAGGACGTTCAGCCCGGTGAGGATGACCTTGGCCTCTCGGTAGCGGGCCCCGGTCGGTACCTCGGGGTCCGGTGGGCCAAGGAGGACGGGGAAGTCGAGGCCGGCGCGTTCGGCGGCCCGGCTGTCCGCCTCGGCGGCGACGGCGGTGCTGAGGGCGTAGACGAAGCCGGAGAGCCGTTCGGCCTCGGCGTTGCCCTTGGCGTAGTACGCCTGTTGTTCACCTTCGAAACGACGTCGGGCCTGTTCGCTCTCGTCGTCATCGCGTTTTCTGCCGGTGTACATGGCTTCCAACGACCGCTTGCCGTTGGTGGTGTACGGGTCGGGCAGGGGTAGGGGGCGCAGCGCGCGGTTCCAGACGATCTCGTAGGCGATGTGTCGGGCCTGCTGTGGCGTGAGCGCGCCGATGATGCCGGGGTTGCCGGGGTCGTTCCCGAGGACGTCGAGGACGGCGGTCCGTAGATCGGCGAACCGCGGCGGGGTGCCGTTCGCAGGGAGTTCCAGGGGGTTCTGGCTGTCGAGTGAGGCCGCGGGGAGGGCGAGGAAGAGGCTCGGTCCGAGACCGGGCATGTCGGCCGGGTGCATCGGCCAGGCGTGGTTGGCCTCCGGGACGTTGAGGTAGATCTGGCGGTGCACGATCCGCTTGCCCGCGCGGGTGATCTCCAGCCTGAGGTCTCTGGTCAGGTGCTCGGGATGGTCGGGTGGGTCGGGCACTTTGATAACCGCGGTCGCCACGGAGAGCGGTTGCGGCAGGGTCGGCGGCTGACCGGCCATGAGCGGGCTGAAGTGCTGGACGATGGTGGTCCGTGGGTGCGGGACCCAGGGCACGGCGGGGTTCTCCGGCGCTCGATAGGCGGCGGTGCCCACCTCGACGCCGTCCAGGGGGCTGTTGGTGGTGAGGTCCCACGCCTTGATGCTGAGCCCGTTGAGGTACCCGGTGAAGGCGGGCCCGTCGATCGGCTCGACCGGGTGGAGGCGGATCACGATGAGCGACGCCATGAGTGCGCCTTTCGGTCCGATGGCGAGTGTTTCCCGATGCGGGAACGCTGGGAGGTGTCTTTAGAACCGCACTCCCACGGAGGGGACGGTGGGGCTCTGGTCGTCCTGGGGGGCGATGGGCGTGATGAGGACTGTGCCGAACAGGCCGCCGAGGCCGCCTGTCAGACCGGATGCATCGGAGGTGCTCGGGCGGGGATATCCGAAGGGGACGGGAGGCTGGGGCCTCGGCCAGATCGCCTGGGCGGCTGCCTCTCGGCCTTCCTCCAAAACCCCCGGAGGGAAGTTGTTACCGGTGATGCGGATGGGCACTACAGGTGATCCGGGTGGGGGAACGAGGCGCACGATGGGCGTGCGACCCGGGACAGTCACCGTTTCGATGGCTGTCTGGGGGGCCACTTTGAACTGGAAGGCCGATCCCGTTGAACCGGCTTCCAGTGGGCCGCCAAAGGCATAGGCGCCCTCGCCCCACTGAGCTCGCAGCCCGTCGGTGGACATCTGTAGTCCGCTCTGGGACTCCACCAGGGCGCCGGTGAACCCCCCGTTGTCGCCGCCCCGCCATGCAACCGAGTGGGAGAAGGTCTCCTCTCCCGTTGCCGAGGTGATCTCCCGGGTGGCGTCCTTCACTCCCTGGGCGTTCCGGGTGGTCGCTGCCGCACGCTCCCGGGCCAGTTGGGCGGTCCGCGCGGCCTGGACCCTCGGACCGGTGCCGACACGGTCGGCGATCCACTGTCCGGCACGCTCGGACGGGCGCTTGATCGCGGCGTTCGCCCTGGAGGCGCCGCGTCCCACCACGGATTGGGCTACCCGTTTAGCGATCCCGCCGACGCCCTGACCGATCGCGGAGGAGGCGACCTTGGTGACCACCGCCTTGCCCGCCGTGGTGCCTAGGGCCGCGGAGACCCCGGCCCCCGCGCCCGCGAGTACCCCGCCGGTGATTCCCCCGATCAACGCCGCCTTGCCCACGTTCTCCTTGGTGACGGCTCTGCCGTCGGTGAGTGCCTCCGCAATCTCCCCCGCGGCCCCACCGGCGGCGCCACCGATGATGCCGCCGATCACGGCTGCGGCAGTCGCGCCGACGACGGGACCCGCGAGGCCCGCGGTGGCGATGGTGACCACGGTCCCGACCAGCACGGCCACCCCGATGCCCACCCATTGGCCGAGGCTGAGGTGCCCGGTGGGGTCGGAGAGGGTCACCGGGTTGTTTCTGACATAGGTGTAGGGAGCGAGGCCGTCGATCAGACCCGCGGGATCGACGCTGCTCCAACGCCCCAGCCACGGCGCGTAGTAGCGGGCCCCGTGGTAGTAGAGCCCCGTCTCCTCATCGCGTTCCTTGCCGGTGAACCGGTAGCGCTTCAACGGCTCGCGGGTGAATCGCACCGCCTGGTAGGAGGTGCTGCCGAACGGGTGGTACTCCTCGTACGACGTGGGAACGCCCTGGTCGTCGGCCTCCAGGCAGACGGTGCCGAGCAGATTGTCGAACTGGTACCGGATCAGGTGCTCGGGCGTGCCGTCGTCGCCCACGGTCCGGTTCTCGACCCGTGCGACCCGGCGTGCGTCGTCCATGACGTGCAGCGTCGTCCGCTCCAGCGCCACGGCCTTGCCGTCGCCCTCGTACTCGCGGTAGACCTCGAAGCCGCCGACGTAGATCCGCTCGGACTGTCGGGTGCCGTTGTGTCGGTCGGCCACCTTGCGGACCCGCTGACCGTTGCTGTCGTAGACGTAGTGCACGATGCCGCCGCCACCGCGGTCCACGTGGTGGAGGCGGTCCTTGTGGTCCCACTCCAGGCCAGCGAGGTGCGGCATGGTGAGGGTGTTGCCGTGGGCGTCGTAGGCATACGGTTCAAGGGGGCCGGCTCCCACCCGGGTGCTGGTCAGCCGATTGCTGTGGCGTTCCGGCTCCAGCACGCTCGGTTCGGCGTAGTGGTAGCGGCGGGTCCAGTCACCGCCGGCCGCCCGGTGGACGAGGGCGAGGATGTTGCCGACCTCGTCGTAGGAGTACCGCTCGGTGTAGGTCCGCATGGCGGCGCCGTCATGAGGGTGCGTCAGATGACGGCGGGCTTCGTCGTTCCAGGTGGGCTGAGGTGTCGGAAGGCTGCCGATGTGTTCCCGGCCCGATGCGGCGACCAACCGGTAGAGGGCGTCGAAGGTGTGGTCGGTGTGGGGTTCGACCACCGTGTTGTCAAAGAAGACGGTCTGTTGGGCGTCGTCGCGGACATGGACGACATTGCCCGATGGGTCGTAGACATAGCCGAGGTCCTGGAGGACTCGCGTCTGTTGGGTGGTGCGCAGCCGGGCCAGACGGTGGGACATCGGGTCGTACGCGTATTCGCTCCTGATCGCATTGCCGTAGTGGATCAGTGTGCGACGGGCCCTGGCGTCGTAGTCGATTCCGGTGACGAAGGGAGTCCACCGCGGGTCGGCGTCGCGAAGCCGGACGTCGACGCGTTCCAACAGTCCCGCACTGTTGTATCCGGGGCGGACGACGCTGCGGTCCGGCGAGGTGATGGTGACCGGTCGGTTCAGGGCGTCGTAGGTCGTCGTCAAGACGAACTCGTCCGGTTCCAGCAACTCGTGGGGCGGATGGTCGATGATCTCGGCGTCGCTCAGCGGGCCCAGGGGGAACCAGTCCACGGTTTCGCGGTACTCGGCGGCCAATGACCGGCTGGTGCGCAGGACATTGCCCTTGAAGTCGTAGCGTTCGGCGGTGACGACTCCGGCGCCGTCGTAGTGCTGGTAGTAGTGCGTGCGCAGGCCGAGGGTCTCGGCGTCGGGATGGGACTCGCCGTAGACGGTCCGCTCCACGAGGAGCTCCGGGCCGCCGTCCCGGCTCACGTGGATCCCGACGGGCCGTCGCAGGGCGTCGTACGTCAGTCGGGTGGTGTAGCCGCGACCGTCCCACGACAGGATCGTCTTCCCACCGCAGTCCTGCACGGTGACCGTCTGCCCGGCGTCCGCGCTGTCCACCGACGCCTTGCTGGACGAGAGGTCGAACTTCTGCCGGACGAGGGTCCGGCCGAGGGGATCGACGATCCCCCGCTCATTGCCTTCCACGTCCAGGTGGTGCCGGGTGGTGTAGCGCTCCTCCCGGGTGGTGTCGCCTTCGCGGAAGCGGTTGTGCGCCAGGCTGAGGTAGGGGCGGCCGAGACTGTCCAGCCACTGCACGGCGGGGGTGGCGGCGTGGACGGCGGTCTTCTCCGCGGCGGATCGCTCCGCAGCACCGAGGCTTCCGTCGATGCGTTGCTCGTACCAACTGCGCCACTGTGGGCGGCCCGACAGATAGTTCCGTACGTACCCGCCGACGTCCGAGTCCTCGCGGGGATCGGCCAGCACCGTGTCATTGAGGTCCCAGGTCTTCTGGTGCCAGGGGTCGAAGGTGACCTTCTCCCAGCTGTCGTCGGGGTGGAGGGTCGCGACGACCCTCTCGACCGGGTCGTAGAACAGCACCGGGCTCACGCCCACCGCAACCGCGAACTCGAAGGCGTGGGTCGCCGAGAAGAAGGGTTCGTAGGTGCGGACGGGCTTACCCTTGTTGTTGAAGACGGTCCACCCGGTGCCGACCCAACGGGGTTCCACCACCGGTCCGCCCTCACTCAGCGGGCCCGCCTCGGCCTGGACCTTCTGTTGGATCTCACGGCCGAACCCGTCCGAGTAGGAGAAGCTCTGCTGGACGGGCGACTGCTCGCCCTCGGCCAGATCGTGTGCATGGGCTTCCCGGGTGAGGGTGGACAGCGCCGGGCAGTCGGGCCGTTGCTGATGGCGGGTGCGGGCGTAGGCGAAGAGATCGTAGAGAACGCGTGTGGTCGCGCCGCCGAGGAACCGGTGCGGGTCGGTGAGGGGGGCTTCGAAGTAGTCGGCGATGAGCGTGTCGTCGGGGTCCGGTTCGATGCCGTCGAGCGTGTCGCCGAGGGCTTCGCCCGTCCTGCCGGTCACGGCGGTCGCGACCACCATGCCGAGGGCGTCGAAGAGAACCTCCGCACGGTTGCGGTTGGCGTCGGTCACCAGCCTGGGCGACAGGACCCGATAGTCGTTGCCGTTGCCGCTCGGCCGCCCGTCCTCGTCCCGCTCCCCGACGGTGACCAGATTGCCCGCGGGGTCCCGTACCTGTCGGGTGAGCAGGTCGTACGGGTCGTAACTCACCTCGGTGAGCTCCCCGAACGGGTCCTGGAACCGGTGCGGCAGGAAGAAGTGGCGTTGTGCGTGGGCCAGTTCCTCCCGGTACGGATCGTCCGGGTGCGGCGAGTAGAAGACACGGCCGGAGGGGATCCACCAGCCGTCGTCACCGTCCTGCCGTACGTAGGCGCCGGGGCCCGACAGCAGTTCGTCGTCCACCCGGTCGCCATACAGTTCCGTCACCAGACCGGGCGTGAGGGCCAGCCGGTGGCTCAGATAGGGAAGTGCTCTCGGCTCCAGCGATCCCAGTGGCAGCGGACCGCTGAGGTCGTCCCGGCGGAAGCGGGTGCGGGTGTGTGCGAGCAACCGCCGTGCACGGACCGTGGGGTCCTCGTCCCAACGCTCGCTGGGCACCTCTCGGGTGATCGAACGCAGTTGTGCGTCCAACTCGGCGGGGGTGAAGAGCCCGCCCTCGGGACACAACCCCCACACCTCCCAGACGCGTGTCTCGCACAGTGCCGGGGTGTGGTGGGCGTCCGGCAGGTCGACGGCGTTGGTGTAGCGGTGCTGGGTGTGGACGACATGACGGCGTTCCTGGGGTGCACGGTCGTCGGGGTTCGATGTGTCTTCCGTACGGATGTGGCGGCCGTAGGCGATGGAAGCCGAGCTCAGTACGTTGCCGAAGTCGTCTGTTTCCAGGACCACTTCATGGCTGGTCCTGGGGTCGAGGGTGCGCTCGTAGTGCGCCGTGACGGATTCCTTCGGCTCGACGAGGAACACCGCGTGGGCGGCCTCGGCTCCGGGCGGCCGGGGGCCGCGGTCGGCGTGTTGGAGCAGCCGGACGGTGTAGTTGTGTTCGGAGACGGTGTACGGGCGTCCCGCCACCTCGGTACCGTCCAGTGCGTACACCTCGTGGCGCAGCACGGCGCCCCGGAGCGCTCGATGGGCCTGGCGGCGCTCGTCAGGGGTGAGAGGGACGGCCGGCACGGTCGATTCCGCGAGTTGCGTCCGGTTTCCGTCGGGCTCCCGGAAGTACTCGCCGGTCAGCGCGGAACGCCCGGCGTCATCCGCTCCCGTGTGGAACCAGGTCCTGGTGAGCACCGGCGGCACATGGGTGGCGGGATCGAAAGGGGTGTCGGGTGTGGTGGCGAGCGCGGCGAAGGACTCGGTGTCCCACTGTTCGACCATGCCGAAGCCGTGGAACTCGCGCTCGACACCGTCGAAGTGACCGTGGTGGTAGGCGTATCGGGAGGTGAACCGGTTGCCGCTGATCCGGTCCAGGGTCTCGATGCGCTCGACGACGTGTACGGGGAACGGCAGCTGGGTGACCCAGGGGCGCCCGGCTGCCCGGTCCGCGAGCGAGAACGCGGTCGAGCGGGCGTAGCTGATCCGGGTCTCGGCACCGAGGCCGTTGGACACCCGGACGAGCAGGCGCGGTTTCTCCCCGCCCATGAGGTCGACGTAGCGGACGTGCCGGCCCGTGTCGCTCGGCAGCGGTGACGACCACACCAGACAGGCGGTGCCGTTGCCCAGCAGGTCCACCGTCGAGACCTGCGCGAGGCTGTCCGCGCGCGGGAAGGGTACGGGCAGTTCCTCCGGCGGGGCCCAGCTGTTGCCGGAGCGATTGCGGTGGATCCGGACCGCCGATCGGTGCAGGTAGAGGATGTCCACCGGGCCGGTGCCGTCAATGTCGGCGAGCCGGACGCGCCGCTGGTCGAACTGGTCCGGCTCGTCGAACCACGGGGCATTGCCCATCACGGTCTTCGGCCCGAACCTGCCGTATCCGAGGTTCGGCCAGTAGCAGACCTCGCCGTTGCGGATGCGCACCAGATCGGTGAGCCCGTCGCCCGACATGTCGGCGAGGTGGATGGACTGTTCGCGGTCGGCGAGGACGAGACGGGGCCCGGAGTCCTCGTCCAGGGACGGCCGGACCCGTTGGGCGGGCGCGAACCCGTCCTCGCCGAGCGAGGGGTACCAGCTGATCACTTCGTCCTCGGTGATCAGCACATCGGCGAGACCGTCGCCGGTCAGGTCCACCAGACGGAGGTTCGGATCGCGCCAGGGCAGAGCGGGCAGGGCGAGGAAGGGCCGGAAGGGGGACCAGTCGGCATCGGCGGTGCGCTCGTAGAAGCCGGGGGATCCGCCTTCGAACTCGACGAGGTCGAGTTGTCCGTCACCGGCGAGGTCGACGAGTTGGGCTCCGCCGCCGAGCGTGGGCGCGGGGCGGGGAACGACCTGGCGTACGGGCTCGTACCGTCCGTCCCCCAGGGCGCGTCGGTAGAACCAGCCACCGGCCTGCTCGGTGAGGATTCCCGCCACGCCGTCGCCGTCGAGGTCGACCCATCGGTAGCCCGGCCCTTCGGGTCCCGTCGGGAGGTTCTCCAGGCTCTCCGGCGGGAGTTCTCGCAGTCGGGGGTCGACCCGCGCCTCGGTGTAGCCGAACTCCAGCGGGGGCAGCGGTTTGCGTACGTATCCGGCGGTGTCGGATGGGCGCCGGTATCCGGCCTGCGTCACCGCTTCGAGGGTGGTGGCGGTGGGGTCCTCACGGTAGGCGAAGTCCGTGGACCGGACGAGACAGTCCGGGCCGACGCCCGGCTCCGCGGGGAAGTGGTGGAACATCAGCGTGCGTCGGCAGAGACGATGGGTACGGATTTCGAAGCCCGCGCGGTACGTCGAGAAGGGGTCGGGCCGACCGCTCCACGGCATGGACTCGGCGGGGAGCGGATGTTCCGGATCGTGCTCGCCGTAGTCGAAGACCAGCTCAAACATCCACTCGGGCCGGGCGGTCGTCGGTGCGGTCGTCTCCGGGCCGATGCGGTCGGGGCAGCCCGGTGGAGCGTCGTGGTCGCCGGTGTGCGTCGGAACCGTACGAACGGCGGCGGCCGGCGCGGGGAGGTCGGTCACCCGGCTGTCCGGGGCCGGATGCGTAGGGTCCCCATCGGCCCGGCGCGGTGTGGTGTTGCCGTATCTGATCCGCTTGGGATAGCGGTTCGCCGAGCGCGCCGTACGGGTTCTGTTCCGTTCGTGGGCGGCGCCGAGGTCGAGGCCGTCGGAGTCCTCCGGCTTGTACTCGTAGACCATCGCATTGCCGCTGGTGTCGTAGCTCTCGCAGATCAGCCAACTGAAGACGTGCAGGGGATCAGCGGGGTCGGCGATGCGGCTCCCGGACGTCCGGCCGTACAGGGTGGTCACGTTAGCCGCCGAGATGGACCGCCAGTGGGTCTCGGCGGTGGTGGTGTCCGTCCAGCGCTCGATGCGCGCGAACAACCCTTCGGTACGGGGCCGGTAGCGCCGCACCGCGAAGGTGTGCCCACCGTCGGTGCGCACGCGCCGACACGGGCCGGGCTCCGGAACGAGGTCCTCCGACCCGGAGATCAGGAAGACGTCCTCGGGGTCGTCTCCGTAGCGGGGCAGTCCCTTGTCGGTCTTGCGAGTGATCGCGGGAAGTGAGAGCTGCCAGCCGTAGCCGAACGGACCGTTTCCCGACCCGGAGTCATAGCGCAGGGTCGGGGACGGGCCGAAGCCCGAGCGGCCGGGGCTGGCAGCCAAGGGAACCGCGAGCGTACCGGTGCCGTTGACGGCGTTGGTCTCGAACTTCTCACCGATCCCACGGATCGCTCCGCCCCCCTTGGGGAGGGTCACGGAGGGGGGTTGGACGCCGGTGTCGTCCTGACGCGCCGTGGCGGACGGGGATTGACGGGAGGGGGTAGGCGGAACTACTGAGTCCAGCATGGGACTTCGCCTCCATGGCCCTACGTTCAACACGCACTGCGGAAGCGGCTTTTGACGACAGCACTTTAGGCCGCCTCCGCGGCCGAATCCCATCGCTCGGACGGGTGATACGGCTCTGCCGAAATCCGGCGAGCGCCACACCCCCGGCGTGCGGTCGTGGGAACGCGCCGGTCCAAGTGCGCCGGTCCGCTGTCCCCTTGGTCAGTCGGCCACCACCACCCTCTGGGGTGGTGCCCGGTCACCACCATCGGTGTCGGCGAGACGGTCACCTGTACGGCGACATACGTCGTCACGGCCCAGGACGTGGCGCAGGGGCCATCACCAACACCGCGGTCGCCAGCAGCACATCAGGCACCACCCCGGTCACCTCACCACCGTCCGACGCGACGGTGCCGATCGCACAGGGGAACCGTCAAGGTCCACAAGACCGACGCCAAGAACGGCAGGGCACTTTCGGGAGCGGTGTTCGACCTGTGGCAGGAGACCAAAGGTGTGGCCGACCTCCAGACCACGGCGTCCGGCAACGTCCCGGCGGACGACAGGCTGGGCGCCGGGTGCGCCACGGACCGCGCCGGCACCTGTGTCTTCGACGAGCTGCCCACCGGCGACCACACCGGCGTCGGCGGCCTCGCCAACCCGCCGGGGAACCAGCCGGTCCCGTTCCATGACATGGAGTCAGACGGAGCACCCGACCCGGAACCCATGGGCCCAAAACCCATGGGAGGGGACACCTCGGTCGGTTGTCAGTGCAATCGTCTACGTTGGCCGCATGGCCAAGTTCACCGATTTCAATTTCAAACTGCTCGTCATCGAACAGCTGATGTACTCGGACGAGACACTGACCCCGAAGTTCAACCTCGCCGAGCGCCTGGGCGTCGACAACCCGTTCGGCTACGCAGTGGCCAGGGAACTCGACTACACGGTGCTCCCCGAGGCCCGGGCGCACTTCGAAGCGCTGGAGATCAGTGACGAACTGCTCGCCACCGCCGAGGAGCTGATCGCGGACGGAGGCAATGAGGTCTACAACGAGTGCGCCCCGATGTGGGACGGCGAGGACGACCTCTTCGACGTCTACTCGCTGGACGACCTCGCGCTCCTGCCTAACCTCAAGCGCATCGCCGGCGCTGAGGAAGGCATCCTGGCGGTTCCCGACAAGCTGGACATCCTGGCGGCACGCGGGATAGCCGTCGACTAGGCCGACCGGGTCGTGTCCCGGAGCAGACTTCTCTACCGCCCTGCGTCGCTCCACCCCGGCTTCTGAACCAACCGGCCCAGGGCCTTGCGCCGCTGCCCGACCTGGGGCCCTGAAATCACTCCGCCCGCAGTCGACTCGTCGGGTACGGTCGCGGGGTTCTTCTCTCTGTTGGGAGCCCGTGAGGATTCGGGCTGGGTCCCCCGGCAGCCCCCAGGTCGAGAGCAGGTTCCGCCATGGCGTGTCGTATCAGTGAGCTCGTGCTCGGTTGCCGTGACCCCGAGGCGCTGGCGCGGTTCTGGTGCGAGGTCCTGGACTTCGTGGTGCTCGATCGCGAAAGCGACGGCTCGGTGGAGATCGGACCGCGCGAGGGGTTCGGCGGTCCGCAGCCGACGATCATCCTCAGTCGAAGGGATGAGCCAGAGCAGGGGAAGTCCCGACTGCACATCGACGTCAACGCCACCGACCGCGATCAGGACGCCGAACTCGAACGCCTGCTGGAGCTCGGTGCGCGCCCGGCCGACATCGGCCAGACGGGGCAGGAGCAGTGGCACGTTCTGGCTGATCCCGAGGGCAATGAGTTCTGCCTCCTCAAGGCACGCCTCAACCCGCCCTGAGGCCCAGCCGCGTCAGCTCGGCATCAGATGCCCCGGGTAGCGAGCCCGGACTGCGCCACCACACCCGTTGACACCGTCACGCCACTTCCGTGCACCTCGGTCGACGAACCCGCCGGCGGTCGTGCCTCGGCATGCAGTCGTGCGCCGCCCGGGGCACGACCGCCCGTGGTCTGGACGTGGTCGGCCGACGACTCGTGTCACCAGAGAGGTCCTTCAGTCCTCGGCCGGACCCGCACCTGGGCGACAGCACCCCCGAAACGCGAGTAGGGCCGACGAGCGCGGCCGTCGCTGTTCCCGCGCCTATAGCACGACCGGCACTGCACCCCGGAGCGCCCCGCCGGAGACGCAAGAGTGATCACGGTGGACCCAACCGGCTTGTTGAAGCGCACAAGTACGGTCCAAGATCATGCATCCCTGTTCCGTACTCCCGCACGCCTGATCACGGCCCTTCCCCTCCATTCCGGCTGACCGGAATGCTGATCGTGTTGAACGGCAAGCTGATTCTCTTCGGGAGGCACTCATGAAGGTTGCGCGTTCGTTGGTCGTCGCTGTTGCAGCAGGGCTCCTCATGGCAGGTTCGGGTGCCGCGTTGGCGGCCCCGACGGCAGCAAGCAGGTTCGACGACGGCAGTTTCGAGTACCCCACAGCACCGGCGAACTCGTTCGCGACCGTCGGCACCGGGCAGGCGATCGGGCCGTGGAAGGTCACGTCCGGGGCCGTGGACCTGATTGGCGCCGGATTCTGGCAGGCCGCCGAGGGGAACCAGTCCGTCGATCTCAACGCGACCCAGGCGGGCGCAGTGGCACAGACCTTCACCACGACAGCGGGACGGACCTACACGGTCACCTATGCCCTGGCCGCCAATCCCGAGGGCGGCCCGGCGGTGAAGACCGGGAGGGTCCTCGTCGACGGGCAGAACTTCCAGGACTTCTCGTTCGACTCCACCGGGAAGACGCGTGCCGCCATGGGCTATGTGCAACGGCAGGTGACGTTCGTCGCCAATGGGCCCACCACGACCCTCGGGTTCGCCAGCACTCTGCCCGGGTCCTACGGGCCCGTCATCGACGACGTCCGTGTCACCGGTGCATCGCCCTGTTCCTGCAACCCGTAACGGACCGAACGTCCTGATCGGGACGGGGCGCTCTCCCGGTCGTGCCCACGGCGGCGACCGGGATCCGTCCAAGTGGGTCACGCGATCCGCTTCGCCCCCCGCATTCCGATAGGGGCACGGCACCTGCGTTCCTACCACCGCACGGTGGCAAGCCAAGGCTTGCCACCGTGCGGTCGGTCGTGGTGTCCGTCCCATCGATGGAACGGACACCCTGCGCACCGATCCGGTGCGGCGGCAAGGGACACCGCCGGCCGGCAGCCCGCCCCCGAGAGCCTGTCCGCGACGCCGGTGCGCGGAGTCAATCAGCAGCGGACCGCACGGCGACGACCGCCAGTGTGATGTAACGCATCGTGAAGTCGCCCCCCGCCGCGTCGATGGCGGCGCCGATCTCCGCCGCGGCCTCGGCGGACCGGGCGGGCGGGAGCTGTGCGTGACCGCCCGTGGTGTGCACCTGGTCCAGCCACACATCACGGGTGTACATCCGCTCTCCCTCGAAGCGCCACCGCTGCGCAGGACCGAACGCATTCGCCCGGCGCAGCCCGTCCGAAGCGGCGTTGCACACCTTCGCGTACGCGTCCTCGGCCGGCCTGGCCCAGAAGCGGGCGGCGAGCGAATCGGGGGCGACCCGCTGGTACACCTCGGCGAAACGGCGCGTCAGTTCGGGCGGGGGCTGAGCCACGTTCCAGAAGACGGCCAACAGTCCACCGGGTCGCAGTGTCCGCGCGGCCTTGGTCGCTCCCGCGACCGGGTCCACCCAGTGCCAGGTCTGTCCGGACACCAGCGCATCGAACTCCCTGCCCGCGGAATCCCATGACTCAAAGGCGGCGACCTCGACCCGAAGTCCGTGTCGGCGCGCCTGGTCGGCCATCCGAGCATCGAGGTCGACTCCCAACATCACACAACCGGCCTCCTGGAACTGTCGGGACACGATTCCCGTGCCGCAGCCCACGTCGAGCACGCGGGGCGACTCGGGAAGAGCAGCGACGATGCGCTCGACCAAGTCCCGGGGATAGTCGGGTCTGGCCCGGTCGTAGCGTTCGGCTTCCGCGCCGAACGAACCTGCTGTGAGGGGGTGTTGGTGGGGTGCCGGTTCGATACCGGGCCCTGGTCCCGGCTCCATAGTGGGCATGTGCCCACTATGATGGGGCGAAAGCCGGCCCGTCAATCGGCTTGACTCGCAGAAGAGTTGAGGAGACACACCGTGCCGACAGGAGTGGCTATCCACGATGTGCGCGAGCAACTGTTCAGCGCCGCCGAGCGCGTACTGCTGCGTGACGGGCCGAGTGCGCTGACCAGTCGAGCGGTCACCTCGGAGGCGGGCTGCGCCAAGGGAGTCCTTCACCGTCACTTCGCCGACTTCGACGCTTTCCTCGCCGAGTTGGTGTCTGATCGCATCGCCCGCCTGGACCAGCAGGCCAGTGCACTGCTCGCCGCGGCCGGAACCGGCACGGTCGCCGAGCACCTCACCGACGCCCTGATGGACGTGTTCGGATCCGTTGCGGTGGCGATCGTCGGCCTCGTCACCTCTCGGGACGAGCTCCGGGCCCGGCTGCGACGGATCACACCGACAGGCGTTCCGGTGCTCACGGAAGCCGCCGCAATGCTCGGCACGTACCTCCACGCCGAACGCGCATTGGGCCGTATGACAACCGCGACCGACCTCCGTGTCCTCGCTCCGACCCTGATCGGGGCCGCTCATATGCTCTTCGCCGACCGCACAGGCTCCCCACCGGACGTCGAGGCCGTACGCGCGCTGGTGGACTCGGTCATCGCCGGCTCCCTGTCCCCACCATCGCACTGAACGCCGCCCACCCCCATCCCGTGTCCACGAGAGGCCCCCACCAGGATGACTCTTGGCCGGGGTTCCATCGAAAGAGTGCGCATACTTCGCTCGACGGCGGGCCGACCGTCCCCCGAGCGGCTGAAGTTGTCGCTCGCACATCACCCGTACCGAGCCCCGTACGGGCATCCCCGAGCACCGAAGCCCAGCGCGACGCCCGATGGACCGGCCCCGGCCCGGCGGCCCTGCCCACGGGGCGTCCACGAGCGCTGCACCGGGTGACAGCGCCGCAACGACGCTTCGACCGCGGCTCCGAAACGCACCCGCCGCGGGAAGGTGGGTCGCCCACACCCTCCCTCCCGCCGCCCCGTAGCCGCCCATCGGGTGGGGCATAGTGATCCCGCTATGCGCCCACCCCAGCACTCTCAGTGATGGAGCGTGGGCGCTCGTGCTTCTTCTCTCGGAGGTCATTTTGAGTATCCGACGCACTGTCGCCGCCTTCGCCACCGCTCTCGCCCTGGGCGCGAGCGGGCTCCTCGTCTCATCGGGGCCGGCATGGGCGGGTGTCGCGCCCACCCAGGTCGCGGCGGCCGTCGACCCGTGCGAGTACGTGTTCCTCACCAACGGTGGCAGTGAAGGGTTGGCCGTCACCTGTGCGGGCCACCCGTTCCGTGCGTTCGTCAGTTGTCAGAAGGGCGACATCGAGACCTACCGGAACTTCGGCGCACTCGTCCCGTCAGGCGGCACCTCGACCGCGTGGTGCACGCAGGGCGACTTCCTCATCGGCGGAGGCGGCGCCCAGACCTGATGCGAAGCCTGCGCCGGCGGACGCACCGCCGGCGCAGGCGGTCACACCGAACCCCACTGAGCGGGCCGCCGTCCAGGCCCTCCCCCCTCCTCTCCTGCACGACATCACCGCTGACGGAGAAGCCCAGCAGAGAAGCGAGCTGGGCGCGCTCCCCCAACGCCTTCGATCGATGCGCACAGTGGCGCGATCGTTCAAGACACCCCCTCCCCTGTGGACGTAGCGTGTTCACCAGATGGCCGAGGAAGGGGTGTCCATGGACGACTACGCGAGCGCCCGGCTGGTCGGGCTGGTCCAGGGCGCACTGGCCGCCGAAGGGATACGTACCCTCGCCCCCACCGGGGACGGCGCCCTGTTGCCGTTCGAAGCGAAGCGTCGCTTCCTGGACGGTGTGGCCCGGGAGTACGGGTTGCTGCCGCTGCTCCGCGTCGGATCGCTCCTCTCGGCTCACACCTCCGACCCTGCGGTCTCCGCGCTCCTGAGCGCGGTCGACGCCCACGACCTGTTCCAGCGGTGGCAGAGACTGGAGCGGTTCACCCACTCCCGCCATCGCGTGGTGATCGTGGAGCAGGGTCCCGGGCACCTGGTCGCCGAACATGTCGGGCCGAGTTCCGCACCACCCGAGCCCGCCGAGGACGCGTTGGTCCTTGGCGTACTCAGCGCACTGCTGTCCCTGACGGGTGCGGGCGAGCTCATCGTCACCGTGGGAAGCGACCGCCCCGTGACCGTGATGGCACGCGGCGCGTGCACCGCGCCACCGCCCACCGAAGGGAGCGGCAGGTGGCGGTTCGCCTGGTCAGACGTGGCCCGTGACCTCCGCGTCCCCACGGTGGAATCCGGTACGGACACGGTGGCGAGGACCCGCAGCATGCTCCGCGCCGACCTCGCCCGCCGATGGACACTCGCCGACCTCACCAACGAACTGCACCTCCCCGCACGGAGCATCCAACGGCGACTCACGGGTGTCGGCGGCTTCAGCGGACTCATCGCCACCGTACGCACGGAGGCCGCGGCCGAACTCCTCATGCAGAGCGGACATTCCGTGGGGGTCGTGGGCTTCGCCTGCGGCTACGCCGACCAACCTCACTTCACACGCCACTTCAAACGTCACACCGCCATGACACCGGCGGCCTATCGATCGGCGTTCCGGCCGTCACCGCCGGCGCAACCGCCCTCCCACTCCACGCACACGTAAGAAGAAGGACTCGATGGAACTCAACGGCACTACGGCGCTCGTCACGGGTGGTGCGCGCGGCATCGGCCGGGAGCTGACCCGCCAACTCGTGGCACGCGGCGCACATGTCGTGGCCGTGGGTAGCAACCCCAAGGGCCTCGCCGACCTCAAGGCGGAGCACGACGCACTGGTGTCGACGGATGTCGTCGACCTCTCGGACCCCGAGGCCGTGGACACCTACACCGACGCCCTGCCCCATCGCCATCCAGGGCTGTCCGTCGTCATCAACAACGCGGGCGTACAGAACCTGAGCGACTTCCTCGCTTCCGATCCGCGGCCACTCCGTCCGGTCCTGCGCCGTGAACTCGCAGTGAACCTCGATGCGGTCATCGCCCTCTCCACGGGCCTCCTCCCCCATCTGAAGCAGCAGCCGTCAGCCGCGATCGTCAACGTCAGCAGTGGGCTGGCCGTCATCCCCAAGCCCTCGGCTCCCGTGTACTGCGCCGCCAAAGCTGGGGTGCGGACCTTCACCCGTGCGCTGCGCTACCAGTGTGAGGACGCAGCCCCGCACATACGCGTCATCGACGCGATCCTCCCGCTGGTCGACACCGACATGACGGCCGGCCGCGGCCGGGGGAAGATCACCCCGGTGCAGGCGGCACACGCATTGATCGACGGTCTCCACCGGGACAGGAAGGAGATCTACATCGGCAAGGCACGCCTGCTGCCCACCCTCATGCGGGTCGCTCCGTCAGTCGGATACCGGGCGCTGCGCCATGGCTGATGTCCCCGCCGTCAACGAACGTCCCACCACCCGCGCGGGGCGTCTCCTGATCCGTCTCGACGGCGCCGCGCACAAACGGTGGTTCCTCCCGACGCTCTCCGTCTTTCCCCTCAGTGACTACGCCCTGCCGGTGCTACCGAACCAGATGCTCCTCATGGGGCTGTCGGCGCTCCACCCGCGACGTTGGCGCATGATCGCGCTCACCTTCGTCGTCGCCTCGGCCCTGGGCGCCTTCCTCGCCGCGACTCTCTTCCAGATCGCGGGACCGTGGCTGCGGAGCACCCTCGGCGGATTGGCTCCCCAACGCGAGGAGTTGAGCGAGGTGAGCGATCTCATCACGCAGTACGGGGCCTGGGGAGTCGCCGCCCTCGCGTTGCTGCCGTGGACGCCCCGGGCCGCCGTGGTGATGTGTGCCCTGGTGGGCATCCCGCCCTGGACGATCGCCGCGGCGGTCCTGGTGAGCCGGCCGGTCCCCGTCATGCTCCTCGCATACGGAGGGGCCCGGGCCCCTCTTCTCCTGCGCCGTTCACGGCGGTTGGAGCGGGTGCTCCTGGAGGTGGAGGCACATCGCACCCACACCGCACGGCAGGACGGCGGTGCTGGGACCGGCGACAAGTGACCCGAGACGGCCGGCCGTTGTACAGGAGTGTGATCGACCCATCACGAGCCCGGACGCACTTCTCGCCCTCCTCCTGCCCCGTACAGTTCCAAGCACAACGGAACGACGGATGATCGGGGGGTCAGGAGACGATGACACCAGGACTGCGGACGGCCGCCGTGGCCATCGGAATCGTGCTGCTGGCCACCGGGTGCGCAGGCGGCTCCGAGGACCGTGACCAGGTGCGCATTCGGGTCGACAAGTCGGTGGCCCTGGCCGATGAGCCGATACGGATCCAGATCACCGGCCTGGGCGCCGGCCAGGAGGTGACCGTCACCTCGCAAGCCGCCGACCACAGCGGAATGCAGTGGAGCGGGCGGGCGGCATTCACCGCGGACAGGACGGGCACGGTGGACCTGACGCGCGCCCGACCCCGCTCGGGCACGTACCAGACGCCCGACGCCATGGGCTTGTTCTGGTCGATGAACCCGCAGAGGGGGCCGGCCGACGAGTCCTGGTTCTACCCCAGCTGGCCGGAGGCGCAACCCGAGTACGAGGTACGGCTGGCGGTCGAGGCCGGGGGCAAGCGTCTCGCGGCCCACCGACTCACCCGCACCTGGATGCGTGAGGGCGTCACCCATCGCCCGCTCACCGTGGCCCAGGACGGGGTGCACGGGGTTCTGTACCTGCCGCCCGCAGACGCCCCCCGCCGCACCCCGGTGCTCAGCTTCGGCGGCTCTGAAGGCGGCTTCGGTGACAAGTACGCCGCCGCGCTCCTGGCCTCTCGGGGACACCCCGTGCTGGCGTTGTGCTACTTCGGTTGTCCGGAGCGCCCCGAAACCCTGGAGCGGATCGAGCTGGAGTACTTCGCCGCCGGGGCGCGACTGTTGAACACCCGGTACGGCACCGGATCACAACGATCGGCCATCATCGGATACTCACGCGGCAGCGAGGCCGCACAGCTCGTCGCGCACCACTACCCGGACCTGGTCCACGACGTCGTCCTCTACGCTCCCAGCCGCCAGGTCAACGGTGGCTTCCCTAAGGGCGACGTGGCGTGGACGAAGGGCGACAAGCCGATCAAGCCGGGCCCCATACCGGTGAACCGGGTACGCGGCACGGTCCTGGCGATCGCGGGCGGAGGGGACGAGCTCTGGCCGGCCGCACCAGCCGCCCGGTCGATCGGCAAGGAGCGCGGGGCATCGGGCCGCCCGCACCGGGCGCTGATCTACGAAGGCGCCGGGCACGGCGTCGGTACGCACCCGTACACAGCGGCCGGGCTGCGCTACGAGAACCCGATGGTGGGCGAGGTCGTCTCGATGGGCGGCACCCGGCTGTCGGACGCACAGGCACGATCGGAGAGTTGGCCGCAGGTGCTGTCGCTGCTGCGCGCCGCGGACGGCGGATCCTGAGGGACCTCTCCCTCAAGGGGAACAGTTGTCCCGCAGGTCAGGCAGGAAGGTGACCGTCGGCGCGAACGGGATTCACACGCCCCATCGGAAGCAATGCTCCCGGTGGCGCGCCCGTGTGCCCGCGTACCCCGGAGGGTGCCGATGCACGGGGCGTGGCCGACCGCAGGACCGGTGTCGAGCAGTCATCGACCACGACGGCGGCCCCTGGAGGCCATCAGGCACCGGAGGACGGACCTAACGAGGGGAACCCGAAATGCGACGTACGACCAGAGCCCTGCTCACCGCCTTCGCCACCACGAGCACCCTGCTCCTCACCATGACGCCGGCGACGGCGAGCGAACAGACCGTGGAGGCAAGCGGTCAGGCCCGCGGGTACGGAGGGGCAGGCAGCGACGGTTTGCGGGTCTACGCGTGCGACACGTTCAGCGACAACTGGGGCGTACGAACCCACTACACGTACCAGAGCAGCTCGGGCAGCGTCGTCACGGCGACCATCAACGATGCCAACGGCGTCACCTCGGGCTGCGGGGAGCAGAGCATGGCCCGCAGCGCACCGGTGCTCGCCTATCGGGTCTGCACCGGGCCGGCGGGAGCCGACACCGCCTGCACACCGTGGGCCAAACCGTAGGAGGGCACTCCGGGGCGACTAGGGCCCCTCTTTCGGATCTTGCTGGGCTCGCGCGCCCTGGCACCGCGCTCCCCCTGTGCCTAGCGGCACGGGAGGTACCCCCACGCCGCGTTGTCGTCAATCACCAATGCTCCGCAGTGATTCATTCCTCCGCCTTGCGATCCACGGCACCAGACCCCGCTCCCTGATCCAGCCTGATCCAAAAGAAGGACCCTAGTGCCGGATGAGCCGGCCCGTATCGCACCGTGATACTGCTGGTTGAACCCCACCCACCGACGTGCGCTCCACCGCGTGCACTCCACCCACCGGTCACCGGGTACTCCGCCCGGAGTCCGGTGGGTGGAGGCGTGCGGTGGAGCGCGTCATGTCGAAGAGAGGCTGTGCAACGCCCGGGACGGCCGGTTGCAACCGTCGTCCGCACGGGATCGGCCCACCCCGTGACGCGCCACTGCACCGCATCGGAATGCGGCCATGGGACCAGCGCCGCAGTTCTGCCCATCCGGGTGGGCTGCGGGACCGGGCCCGTTGGACGGGTGCCGGATCACCGGTTCCCGGAGCCGATGCGACGCACCCCTGTGCGATACTCAGCGACGCTCGTCGCACATTTCATCTCGGGGGATCACCATGCACGGTCACGTTCGCGGACTTCGGCACGGCAACGGCGGTGTCCGCGACCGTGCATGACGCAGTGGGACACGAGCCGTGGCGCGGCAACTTCGCGGCTCCGGCCGACGGCACCGGCGGTACGGCATGAGCGGCATAGCCCTCACAACCCCGTACTTGGACACGGACGCGGACCAGCTCTCGTTCACCCTGGGACGTCCGGCGCACGACGCCCTTGCCGTACGTGATGTGGCGGTCGGCGGGCTGACCGTACAGCTCAGACTGCTCGGCGCATCGCACCAGGTCTTCGCCGGCCCGGTACAGGAGACCGTCGCCTGTCTGCCCGGTGTCACAGGCGGTCTGCCGACCACGGCCGTGCGGTCCTTCGACGAGTGGACCTACCGCTTCACCGCCCGCTTCGAGCTCCTGACCGCAGAGGAGTTCGGTGAGCAGGTCGAGCAGATACGCCGCCGGGCGGACGCACATCCGCGGGCGTTGTACGGCATCTTCCCCGGCGTCCACGAGGCGGTCACCGCACTCACCGTGGATCGACATGCAACGGGGTTGAGCTGGTGCACCTGGCACACCTACCCGCAGAGCCGCCAGATCGTGGCGACGCAGACCCGACTGGAGGCCCGATGAAGTCCGCCCGATGCATCAGTGCGGTGTTCCTGGCCGCGGTGACACTCACCGCGTGCTCCGACGGCCCGGACCGACCGAAACACAACGACGTGCCCCACGGCTGGATCATCAGGGAGTACGAACCGGCCACGACGGGCTACCTCGACAAGGCCGACCCGGTGAGCACGGTCGCTTCGGAGATCGACGGCCACACCTCGGCCCGCAAGCGCACCGACAACGACGGAACGGTCTACCTGATGTACCGGGACGACATCGTGGCCATCAGTCCGCAGCAGGGCAGCACCGGCGGCAGCCTGATCGAGGTCGTCGACTACTCCGTCGGTTACACCCGGTGGAACTCGCACCTGGCCCTCGTGTGGCCGCACCCCGCCAGCAATGAGTTCCGCGGTGGGGGTCCGGGCTCCGGCAAGTAGTGTCCGGCACCCCGCCCCTTCACCACCCGAGCTCCTCGTCGACGTACCCCGAAAGGCAATCCTGTGGCAGAGATCTTCGAATCGGCGGGCGTCGCCCTGCTCTACGGCCTCATCGGCTTCATCGTGATGGCGGTGGGATTCATCGCACTCGACCTCGTCACTCCCGGCAAGCTGTTCCATGTGGTGTGGACGGAACGCAACCGGGGTGCCGCCGTGCTCCTCGGTGGACAGACGATAGCCATCGGCCTGGTGATCGAGCAGTCCATCAGGGCCAGCGAGTCGGAACAGGGTCTGGGTTACGGCCTGTTCAGCACGCTGTTGTACGGCCTCGCCGGCGTCGTTGTGATGACGGTGATCTCCTTGATCGTCGGGTTGTTGACCCCCGGCCGTCTCGGAGCCGCCGTGCTCGATGACAACGGGGACCGCCCCCACCCCGCCGCCTGGGTCCAGGCAGCCATGTACCTGGGCACGGCCGTCATGGTCGGTGCCGCCGTTTCCTGACCGCCATGAGCACCACCACCCTGGAGCGCACCCCTACCACCGTGAAGCGGGTGCCAGCCCGCCACGGCCGGGGAGTACGGTTCCTGCTGCTGCTCGCGGTCTTCGTCTGCGCCGCGTGCGGCCTGGTCTACGAACTGGCCCTGGCCGCGTTGGGCAGTTACCTCATCGGCAACTCCGTGATGCAGACGTCGGTCGTCATCTCCGTGATGGTCTTCGCGATGGGGATCGGGTCACTGGCGGCGAAACCGCTCCAGCGACGCGCGGTCGGTGCTTTCGCACTCGTCGAAGTGCTGCTGGCCCTCGTCGGCGGACTGTCGGTGCTCATCCTGTACGTGTGCTTCGCCTGGCTGCGCATCTACATGCCGGCCATGGTGGCGATCTCCTTCACGGTGGGTCTTCTGATCGGGGCGGAGATCCCCCTCCTGATGACGCTGCTCCAGCGCATCAGACGTCAGGAGGCCGGCAGTGCGGTGGCCGACATGTTCGCCTTCGACTACGTCGGGGCCCTCGTGGGGGGACTGTGCTTCCCGCTGCTGCTCCTTCCCACCTTCGGCCAGCTCAAGGGCGCACTGGTGGTGGGGTCGGTCAATGCGGTGGCCGGCGTCGTCGTGGTGTTGTGGATCTTCCGTCGGGAGACGCGGCGGGGGGTGCAGATCGCCCTGCTCTCCGCGATGACGGCCGTTCTCGGCGTGCTCGCGACCGTGTACGTCCTGGCGGACGACATCGAGGTCACCGCACGTCAGCAGCTCTACCGCGATCCGATCGTCCACGCCGAGACCACGCCCTACCAGGACATCGTCGTCACCCAGTCGACGGCCTTCACCGGGCAACCCGACACCCGGTTGTTCCTCAACGGTGACCTCCAGTTCTCCTCGGTGGACGAGTACCGCTACCACGAGGCCCTCGTTCATCCCGCCCTCTCGGGCAAGCGCTCCTCGGTGCTGATCCTGGGGGGCGGTGATGCCCTGGCCCTCAGGGAGGTCCTGCGGTACGACGACGTCGACCGGGTGACGCTGGTCGATCTCGACCCGTCGATGACCGAGCTCGCCCGGACCTTTCGGCCCTTGGCCGATCTCAACGACCACGCGCTCGACGACCCGCGCGTACAGGTCGTCAATGCGGACGCGTTCAATTGGCTCCGGGATGCCGACCAGCGCTACGACGCGGTGGTCATCGACTTCCCCGACCCGGACACGGCCGCGGTGGCCAAGCTCTACAGCGTGGAGTTCTACCATCTGCTGGGGCGGGTCCTGCACCCCCACGCCCAGATCGTGGTGCAAGGCGGCTCGCCCTTCTTCGCTCCGAAGGCGTACTGGTCCATCGTCACCACCATCGGCGCGGCCGGCTATGCGACGACCGCCTACCAGATGGACGTGCCCAGCTTCGGCAACTGGGGTTTCGTCCTCGCGACCGCGGGCACCCAGCGTCCACCGTCTCCCCCGCGGCTGGCTCCGGACGCGCCGTCGCTGCGTTCGCTGGACGGCGCGGTGCTCGCGGCGTCGACGGTGTTCCCGCGGGACCGTCGTCCCCAAGACGTGCGGGCCAGTACGCTGATGGATCCCTCGGTGCTCGAATACACCCGCCACGAGTGGCAGAACTACTGACGGCCCGTCGGGTTTCCCCTGCCAGCTCAAGGACAGCGCCCGTGCAACCACCGCAGACGCCCGACCGATCCGACTCTCAGCCGCACGCTCCGCGGGGGGCGTTGGTGATCCGCCGGCTACCACCCCGCCCCCGCGGTGCCGTCCTATTCCTCCATGGAGGCCGCGCCGACGCGCTGGAGCCTCCTCCCCTGGTCAACCTCCCTGCCGTTCGATTGAGGCCGTTCGCTTCGCGGATCCTGCGCGTGACGCGCAACGATCAGATCCTCGTCGGGCGGGTGCGCTACCGCCACCGCGGCTGGAACGGAGCACGGGAGGACACCGTTCGGGACGCTCGGGAAGCACTGCGGTCCCTCGTCGACACCGTGGGCGAGGTGCCGGTGGTCCTCGTGGGCCACTCGATGGGTGGCCGGGCCGCACTTCGGCTGGCGGGGGAACCGCCCGTCGTGGGCGTTGTGGCGTTGGCTCCGTGGTGCCCGCCGGGTGAGGCCGTCCCGCTGGTGGGCGATCGTCGCGTGGTCGCGCTGCACGACGAGAGCGACCGGGTCACCCAGGCCGGGGACACCTGGGAGTATCTCGCCCGCGCCGAACGTGCGGGTTCGGCCGCCCTGGGGATCAGCATGGCGAAGGGAAGCCATGCCATGGTCCGCGACGCACGCACCTGGTACCGCATCACCACGTCGATGGTGTGCGGCCTCCTCGGACTGACCCCGTTGCCCACCGCCTTGACCGGCCGGGGTGTGCCGGGAGGCATCCCCATGACGGCGCGGGAGGTACTGCCCCGACTCGGCCAAGCCCACTGATGCAACGGCCGTCCGCCGTTGCCTTCGAGTGCCTAACCGGGGCTACAGCGGAACCGTGATCCAGATGCTCTTGCCGGGCCCCTTCGCATCACCGCGCACCACGGCGGTTCCCCCCACGTCGGTGATCAGTTCGGTCACCGTGGCCAGTCCGCCGCCGGACGCCTTCGCCCGAGATCCGTACAGCTCGGGACGGAGCGGATGTTTGTCATGGACGGCGAAAGCCAGGGTGTCGGGTCCGGCCGCCAACAGCACGGTGATGGTGGGAGAGAGCTCGGCGGCATGTCGCACGCTGTTGGTGACCAACTCGGCGAGCACCAACAGTGCAGGACCGATGTGGGGATGACGCAGACCGATGCCCCACTGCACCAGGATCTGCTCAGCGGTCTCACGAGCGGTCCGGACGGCGTGGCCCTTCGCCGGCAGGGTCAGTACGAGTCGATGGGGCAGCGTCGGGAGCGCCGCGAGTCCGGTCATCATCGCGGCCCCGCAGGGGTGAGTCGGTGTTCGGGCACGGTGAGACGGCAGTACCGACGGCGGGCGGAACGATCGGGTAGACCCTCGTCCGTACTGCCGACAGCCGGGCGGACGGTGTCTTGGACGGGCAAGGGCCCCCCGGCCACGGGCGCCCGGCCCGGCCGGAGGAGTGGGGATTCGATCATGTCGTACGGCCTCTTCGATGGTGGTGGGGGCGTGTCGGGAAGGGGGAAGGCGATCCCACCCGGCGTTGGAGTGCTGGCCGGTGCAGTCGAGCGATCACGTTCGATGCCACGGCGGGCGAGCGGTTGGAGGTGTCACATCTCAGGACACGGCTCGTACGGTGTCTTCCCCCGCCGGTGGTGGGAGCCGGCTCAGGATGCGCACCGCGGAGGTGGACGAAGGCGTACGGGAACGGGCGCGACGCAACAGCCCTGGCCAGGGGTACTTTGCCGGCGCGGGCTCATTCGGTGGTGACGTCGGCGTCCCTGAGCTCGGTCAGCAATTGGTGCTGCCCGGCCAGCATCTCGGTCAGGATGCGTCGTGCCGCTCGCATCAGCTCCGCCACATCGCCGCCCGCAAGTTCGTACACCACGGTCGCCCCCTCGCGGGTGGAGGTCACGATGCCGGATCGACGCAACACGGCCAACTGTTGGGACAGCGCCGCGGGTTCGATCTCGATCTGGGCCAGCAGGTCACGCACGGGCGTCGGCCCGTCCTGGAGGAGCTCAAGCACACGAATGCGCACGGGATGTCCCAACATCCGAAAGAACTCAGCCTTCGCCTGATACAGCGGAACCGGCACGTTCGCTGACTCCTTTCGCCACCCCGGCGGGCCGGGGCGTCCCATGGCGCTCGCCTTCCGCCGCGAGCACAGCCCTCACAGCATCTAGCGAAGTGCAGAAATATGCAATTCACCAGGAGAGAGGTCGCGTTGAGGGGTTGCACCCGCTCTCCGGCTGACTCCCGGAACAGGAAGCGTTCCGACCCAACGCCCTACGCACGTCATCGCGCGAGCCCAGCCGCCTCTGAGACCGCCCCCAGCAAGCCGGACGACCGCGGCACCACGCCGACGAACGGCCCCCTCGCCGCACACACTGCACTCCCCCGCCGAGGAATCCACCGCACGGACGCTGCACGGACACCGCACTCGACTAGGCAGTGTCTGATGGCTCTTGCCTGGGATGGTGGATCTCTCGCTGTTTCGGGCATGAGTCGGGCATGGTGCGTCGGCATGAACTGACGAATGCTCAGTGGGATCGGATAGCCGGGCTGCTGCCGGAGACCGGTAGTCCGGGTGGCCGGTGGGCTGACCACCGGACCGTCGTCAACGGTGTGTTGTTCCGGACGCGGACCGGGATTCCCTGGCGTGACCTGCCCGAACGCTACGGATCATGGCAGACCGTGTACGAACGCCACCGCCGCTGGTCGGCGGATG